>JAAEMC010000610.1 GCA_024225895.1 Desulfobacteraceae bacterium
CACTCGCATTCTCTTTTTGAGGCCTTTTGAATATCTATATCCCAAAACAAAAAAGAATACGATAACACTTTCAATTTATTACTCTTTTTTACATTATATTACAAATTTTCAAAACAAAAGTATCCCCTTTTTCTTACGGATTGATTCCTGTATTTATTTTGAGATAGCTAATGGAACATTCTTTGACACAAATTCCGACTATAGTGATCCCCAAAAATACGTTTTAGAAAAACAATATGAATAAATAAAATCACTTAAAAGCAAATCGATTTTGTATCAACCGATTTCTATCCTTAAGGGGTAGAAATGGCTTCTCGCTTATCGAAAAGTTGTTCTGCGATTTACTATAAATACAAAAAATCGGACATGGGGAAAAAATTCCCATGCCCGATTCAGCAACTCAGCGGTGTTACGGATTTACATTGCCTTTTTCAACTTATCCTAGCAAAAACAAAAATATATGCTCTATTTTCTAATCTTTGAATTAGATTATGGCTTTGAGTTATAGAATGCCACTTCAGTGCCCGTTGTATTTCCCAACGAATTGACTGCGAAAATACCCGCTTGGTATTCGGTATTATTTCCAAGCCATTCCTCAGGGAACTGAAACGTAGTTATACTGGAATCCACTTCCACTTGAAGCTTGTGTCCTGTGTTTTTGTTTTCCAATTTGACAATATATAAGACAGCATCCGGGGAAGTATTCCATGCGATAAACTTCCTGTCCTGACCCGGCATCATGAAGTCACCATCCTGCGGATAAGTGATTTCAGGAGGAAGGGATATACTATGACTCAAGCTGTCAATGCTGAATAACCATTGATCATTGAATGACTTGCCAATAAAAACATATGCCCCTTCAGGATATGCATTCAGCACCTGTTCAAGGCCTGATGGTGATTCTATAACGATTTTCCGGCCACCTATGTTCCGGCAGTCCCTTGGCGAGTTAAACCGGTAAATAACCTGGCCGTCCGGCGCAAACAACCAGAATTGTTCAAGGCCTTCCTCTCCGCCTTTCACGGCCATCACAACTTCAGTATCTCCTTTAGTGGCATTTTGTTCCAAATAGATATCGGCAATGGGAAATTCTTCAAAGAGGTCAGCGAGATTGGAATGATTCTCAAAGATATAGACTGCTTTCTCATGGTCATTCCAGCCCGGGATTTGTGATTGATCACTCCAGGCAGGGGGTTGTGAAAGCAATATGGCTCCCAAGACAAACATTCCCAAAACACAAGATAAAGATCGGTTCCTTTCCATTTTCACATCCTTTCTTTTTGAGTTTTTGTCCATTCTTCATTGGACTTGTTTCAAAGCTCCTACAAACGATAAAGACTTTGGCAGTAAGGATACAAAAATTAATATTACCAATTCATTACCAACTTATTACCAATTGGTCATTGGTGATCTATTTCAGATGTTTTGTTAAAAAAGAGTGGCTCATCCTCTGTAATTCCGGATGGATCTCGGCACGGGGAGTACCAACATCTCGGCATGCCTGCATGGCGATTACTTTTACAAGCATGGAGCACTCGGGCAGACAAACAAAATGCCCGGCCTCTGAGAATTTATGATACTGGGGAAGGACTTTAAGATATTGCTCGGTGTTGAAGGGCTCCGGCAATATTTCATCCTTGCCCGAAGCAATTAAAAAGACTGATATGTCCACCCTTTTCATTTCCTTTTTCCCAAAGGCCTGGCCCAACGCAGGGACCATGACAAAGATGGCTTTCACGCGTTTGTTCTGAAGGACAGCCAGACCCTTTAGGAGATAATTCGAATCCTTTTCTTTTTCAAACTTTTATTGACAACAAACAAATTCTTATCTTAATTTAGTTTCAATGATTTGCGACGTCTCACAATCAAAATGAAAGGACAATAGAACTGTGACAAACTTCGATGCTCTTTCTGCCTGCTCATCATTTCGCGATTCAATCAACAATAAAAAAGACATGAAAAATGCATTGCCAGCCTTTGTAATATTTCTTTTCTTATGTCTCCCAACAAGTCTAATAGCCAATAATGCTCTAACCAGGGACAGTGATCTGCCTATTTACAGCGGTGATCTAATGATAGTGGATCTTTCCCTGCAGGATAACCAGGTTCTGATCGAACAGCTCAAATTCATTCCAGGCAATTACAATAAAAGGCGCTGGAAAGCACATAGCCAACGTTCAATGGATACTGATACTTTTTATATCCACCTGCTGGATGAAAACAAAACCAGACTTTTTACAACGGATTTTAAATTTATCAGAATCCGGACCATCCCGCCTTCACTCCCTTCAACTCCTGATTTCCAAACCTCTGATATGATAACTATAACAAACCCTTTAGTGTCTTTAATCCTTCCCTTTACAAATCAGGTGAAATTTATTGAAATTATCAGTCCTGAAAAAGCGCTGTCTTCAACCATAGTTGAAATTAACCAAATAAAAAAAGCAAGAATTAAATCCACTGTAGAACATATGATGCCGGCACCAGTCCAGGCAGGAAAGTTACATTTTCTGATCATGGCCAATGGATTCAACTACAGCATGTCAACCTTTGAAACCCTTGCATCCGACCTGAAAGAGTATCTTTTAACCAAAGAGCCCTTTTTAAGCTATGCTGAATCCATAGAATTCCACATTTATTCGAATACAACGGATCTGAACTGTGACTATAATTGTAACAATATTGAAAGAGTTATATGTTGTGACGATACTCTGGTAACTGCCACAGCCGCATCCTCCGGCTATCTTTTTGATGAAATAATTGTAATTCATAATACCCATACATACAGCGGCAGCGCCCAATTAGGACAAGATTATCAATCCAATTCTTATTCGAGCTATGCGAGGATATATTCGGGATCTCGATATAAAGAGCTGGCGCTTCATGAACTGGGACATAGCTTTGGCGGCCTGTGTGATGAATACTCATATGCCAATGAAGGGTTTGACAATGCGCTATGTGTTAATTGCCGGGCTTTGTGCTCTGACTGGAACGATACCGGCAGCATCCAATGCCAGAAGGGATGTAAATCGAGTCCATATTATTTCAGACCTGAAGACAGCATCATGCTGAGGCTATCGCTGGAATATTTCAACAAAGCAAGCTTGAATGCGACATATGCACCAGACGGCCTGATCAAAAGAATCGAATATTTCACCGGTTCCTTAAGCAATACGTGCGCATTAACCCTTGATATCTCAGATTTTTTATCCCCCTTAAACGGCATTTCAGATACCACCCCGGTTTTTAGTTGGAATGAAGATGGATGCGCCACCTGGTACAAGCTCTTTGTCTGGGACAGCAACAAAAATACAATTCATGCCCAATGGTATGATGCTTCCAATATCTGTTCCCAGGGGATCTGTTCCGTTACGTTGGCATCTGAATTTGAATACGGTACTTTTGAGTGGTTTGTCCGTTCATGGAATGAAGATGAAGGTCTCTGGACCAAGGGAAAATCCTTGACGGTGAGTAAGGATTTTGTACAAAAGATATCCATTGTTTCACCTTCCGGAACTTCTGAAACCGCCACCCCTACCTTTACCTGGAGTGAAGATGCCAGTGCCACCTGGTATAAAATATATGTAAAAAATATGACCGTAGGCAGCAAAAACACCCAGTGGTACGAGATCGAGGATAATTATGATAACTATCCTCAAGTGGCGTGCCAAAGCGGTCAATGCAGTATTACCCCGTCCTTTATTCTGAGTGCAGGTAGCTATGAATGGTATGTCAGAGGATGGAATGAATATGGAAACGGCGATTGGAGCGATGTACTCAATTTCATCGTTTCAGAATGATTTAGCCACTTTTGCTGGTTATACCATTCCTGCTCGCAGTGAGCAGGCGTTTTCCAGCCATTGATAGAATGTTTCTTTCTTTGGTTAAAAGAAACCTCAATATATCTAAAGAGAATCTTTTTAGCCTCTTTAATATTCTACAAACGAATATATTTATGACATATAGTATAATAGATTTTTTATTTGAATGGATTTAACCGAATTTAACCGGCTTCACTGCTCTGCCGTTTGCATTATTTGCAATAATCACGGCGGAAAAGAGAATCAAAACTGTACCGGCAATTTGGATCGGGCTAATTTTTTCGGCAAACAGGACAGCAGCGAGAAAAAGGGTGATCACCGGCTCAAATGTTGAGAGCAATGATGCATTCACGGCACCTGTTATCTTTAGCCCGGAAAAAAAAGCATAGATACCCACAACTGTTGATATCAGGACTATGGCAAAAAGATTGCTCCAGCAACCAATTGTTTTTGGTACAAAAAATCCGGTCTTCATCCCCACCAGCGTGTAAATAAAAGCAGCCGATCCAATGATGACAACGGATGCGGTCAAAGGATCATTCCGCTGCATGATCCTGGTTCCGGTGACAATGTAAACAGAGTAGATAACGGCAGCCATTATTCCCCAAAAAACACCGAGATAATTACCGCCGGTCTGAAAGCCTATGACCAGGATGGTTCCGGTAACAGCCAGGCATAACGCTAAAGTCTTTTTCATTGTGAATTGTTCATTGAGAAAAAATATGGACAGTATGGATACCATCACAGGAAAAGTGTAAAGCAAAATCGCCACAAGGGGTGCCGGGATCAGGGTAAGGGCGGTAAAATAGGAATAGGATTGTCCTGCATACCCCACCATACCCATTGCCATGAGAATATAAAGATCTTTTCCTTTTGGAAACTTCTTTTTTTGCAGCAAAGCCAGGGGTAGAAGCAGAATCCAGGCAAAAAGAAAGCGATAAAGCAAAATGGAGTTGGTGCTGATACCGCCCTGATATGCAAATTTTGCAAATATGGGCATTGCGCCAAAGGCTGCCGCTGAGATAAGAATCAAAATGATGCCTAAAAAACGTCCCACTACCGGTACTCCTTGTTTCAGTGAAAATCGATTGCAATACATAATGCATTTATTCAACAACAATCAAGAAGGAGACATGCCAAGCTAACGCATGTCCAGTTAACTTTTGTTAAATTGCTTTTTCAAATAATCTTGAAACTTTTTTTCCGTTATGGTTTCCACCTTGGCCTGCAAAGAGACCAAAGAGACATTATTGATCAGCTTTGATTGAGTGGGAAAAATGGGAATGATACTACCATTTTCAATTTCTTTGGCGAATAAATGCAGTGAGGTGATCCCAAGCCCCATGCCCTGCTTTATACATGACATCAGCGCATGATGCCCTTCAATAGCCATCACCATACTAAGATTGGAAACCGGCTTTTGAAAATAGAGCCAGAACCAATGCTTTAGAATGATGGGTTCATTCTCATCCGTTAAAAAATCCATTTTGACCAGATGATCATAGGAAAGATCATTTTTTATTTTTCCTTCAAAATACCGGTTGGAACAAGCCAGAATCAAATTCTCCTCAATCAAAGGTTCGATCCTGTAAAGTTCCGGCCTGCCGCACAACTGATCATGGGGTGAAAAATAATCGATCAACGCAAAGTCAAGATCTCCTTTGTGCAGCAAGTCCAAGAGTACGTCCGATTCTTCGAATTTAATTGAAAACCTTACATCTTGATACTGTTTGCGAAAGTTGTGACAGATTCTGGGCAGGTATTTAGTCCCAAAGACAGTAGGGGTTCCGATGCGTAAAAGACCATAAGGCCGATCCATGGGTGTTGAAATAGTTTGAACTTCGCATTCAAGGTTTTCGATAAAAGGTTTTACAGCAGCGTAAAGCTTGTGGCCGGCAGCCGTTGGAATGATCTTTTTGTGAAGTCTTGTGAAAAGAGGCACCTTTATTTCAGATTCCAGCTTACGGAGCTGCTGACTGACGGCCGGCTGGGTGATATATAGTTTCTCCGCCGCTTTAATAGTGCTTTCATGGGTGTAGATATAATAAAAAACTTTTATCCGGTTTAAATCGGGAAGCATAATTGAAAGTTATCCAATAGATTATAAAGATTAATTTTACTAATTTATATCTTTAGTTTAATCTTTTGGCAACCATAAATTTAATATGCTTTCTTAAAAAAGGGCCTATCCATTATGTTATCCATTGGTCTGTCTATAGCCGCCTGCATGGGGTGGGGCATTGCCGATTTTATCGGCGGATATAAAAGCCGCCACTTGCCCACCTTAACCGTATTGGTTTTTTCAACTATCTCAGGGTTTTTCTGCCTGGGTGTTCTTCTGCTTTTTCAAGGCAACCCTTTTCCCGGAGATCCCATGATATTTTGGGCAATCCCGGCTGGAGGCATCGGCATTGTTGCCATGTTCCTATTATATAAAAGCCTTGCTGTGGGATCCATGTCTGTTCTGGCGCCCATCAGTGCCACAGGTGTTATTTTGCCGGTAATGTGGGGCGTTATGCAGGGAGATGATCTTTCTCAAGTTAAAATGGCGGGCATTTGTGCTGCAATTTTGGGCAGTATTTTGGCAGCCATGGAAAAAGGGCCGGATAATACCAAAAAAAAATGGGCCCAGGGAATTGAACTGGCCTTGGGTGCGGCCGTGTGTATCGGGCTGTATTTTATTGTTATGGATAATGCCTGCCAGAAAGACCCGTTGTGGGCCACTACCATAATGAGGACCACCACCATAATTTTTCTGATCCCCATGGTTTTCTTTGCCAGGGCACCGGTTAAAATCCATCCCGGACATTTGCCATTGATCATCTGCATGGGGCTTGTGGATACCCTGGCTGCCTTTTCCTTTGCCCTTGCAACAAGTTACGGCATGCTCAGCATTGTTTCAGTCATCAGTTCTCTTTATCCGGCTGTTACCGTTCTTTTATCCACACTTATTGTGGGAGAACGTATCAGAAAGGTACAAAGTTCCGGTGTGGTGCTGGCTATGATTGGTGTGGTGTTGATTTCCGGGTTTTAAGGATATATTTCTAGACAATAAGACTGGCAAGATCCTTGGCCTGTTCAAAGCTGGTTTTGATAATATCCTCCATTTTGTCTTCAGGGATATTATATTCTGATTTGGCAGATTCAATTATATCTTCAATACCGGAATTTGTTTCGGTTTCCCGTAAAACCGCCACTAGTTTTACCGGTCCTAAGGGTTCATAATCCTTGATTTCTCCATCATGATGGGTTCTGATTCCGGCGGCAATGTTTTCAGGCAAGCCCCATTCACTACAGATCCAGGAAGCCACTTCTGCATGATCCCATTCAAAGGCCTCTTTTTCCAGTTCGGCAAGATTTCCACCATCCACATACCATTTTTCAAAAACAGGGTCATAGTCTTTGGGTCGCTGGCAGGCCAGAAAAGGCAGGGCCATGTCCTGCAAAAAACAGATGGTGAAACATTCTGATTCTTTTGCCGGGCAAAGTATTTGTGAAAGTTCATTTGCAAGCATAGCCCGCTTGGCAGAGGTAAGCCAAAACTCAGCCGGATCATGCCATTGGCAGACTTTTTTAGGAATTCCCTTGGAGACACCCACCCCCAATACCAGGGATTCCAATTGTGACAATCCCACCAGGGCGATGGCCTGGGTTAAATTCTCCACTTTTTTACTGGGCGAAAACGCTGCTGAATTTGCGATTCCTAACAATTTAATGGAAAGACCCGGGTCCAGGGAAAGGGATTGGGCAATCTCAGGAAAAGAAGAATAGGGATTTCTGATTTTTTGCAGGATCTGCATGATTACTGCCGGAAAGGAAGGCAATTGATATCCTTTTAGTACAGTTTTCAATTTTGCTTTTGGATCAACTTTTTTCTTAAAAAATGAAAACATCATTTATCCTTTAATTATTCAGCGCGGCGCGCCATTTTATTTCCCAGAATACTTAACAAACCACCTAGGCCCATGTAGCCCGTGATAGCCTGAATAATGACAAAAATCTGACCTGTCAAAGAAGCCGGCACAGCATCACCGTAACCCAAAGTGGTTAAAGTCACAATACTAAAATATAGAGGTGATAAAATGGTGGCATATTCGCCATAATCCACATCAACAACGCTATATATGGCCGCAAAAAGCAAGGTGACCCCAAAAAGCCATACAAACCAGCGAAATAGGCTCCTGCCGCAGTCCGAGGTCAGCCACCATACAAAATAAATACTTTTATTCAGTGTTCCCCTGGATCGAAACTCATACAGATAATTTTCATCATCAATATATCGTCTCACAAAGTAAGCCCCGCGCAGGTCAAGGCCCCTGATATCGGTTCCAATCCATTCAGCCTTTTTAAAATTTCTAATCCCGATCATCCGGCATTCCCTCAAATCAGCCAATTCAAAATTGGTCTTATATACATCGCTGTGTTTTAAATCACTTCCCCGAAGATTGGCCCGGGTAAAGATAGCATGGGAAAGATCGGCTTCTGACATCCTTGAATCAGAGATATTGGCGGCCCTGAAATCCGCACCCTTGAGCATTGAATGGCTCAAGGTGCTTTCACTCAAATCAGAGCTGATCAGGCTGGTATTAGACATATTTGCACCCCCAAAACCAGCCTGTTTTGCGCTACATTCATTTAAAGAGGCAAAGCTTAAATCAGCACCAAGGAATTCACACCCGTCCAGGATGGTCTTTTCCAGGCTGGCTCCCTGTAAATTGCAATAGCTTAAATTGGTACCGGCCAGATTTGAGGTCCCTAGATTGGAATGCGAGATATCATACATGGATAAATCCAGGCCTGACAAATCATCATTAATAATATGAATCCCTCTTAAGTCAAGACCGGGCGGCCGTTTAGCATTACCTTTAACACATTTGGTTTTCAGTGTTTTCACCATGCGGTCATGCAGGGTTGCACCTTTGTCCGGGTCCATTTCAAACCACCGAGATTCTAATTGTTTAATGTCCATGCCAGAATCAGTAATCTTGAATTTGTTCATCATTATCACTATTTTTTTCGGGTTGATGCGAAAAGATTTTCATATTGATCTATATATCTAAATTTAGAATATTATACCCTTGGAATCGCCAATAGTCCAGTCAATCAAAAAAGAGCAGTTGGGCAGGAGCGGATAAACTTGGCATAAATTTATATCTTTTAATTTGCCTAAGCTCTGTAAAGCATTTGGTACAAATGCTTTACGGCCCTTATGCAAAGCAAAGACTTTTGTTGCGTTTACCTTTA
>JAAEMC010000611.1 GCA_024225895.1 Desulfobacteraceae bacterium
AACTGCAAATGAATCAGGAAATCATGTCCGGTCTTTTAATGAACAGCAGGCCAAGGAAGTGGATATTGAATTTAATGATCATGGGATTAAAACCGTCCGGCTGAATAAAATTATAGGCAGCGTGGGCAAATACTTTGATTTTGATTCCAAATTCCGGCCTAAAAAGCATGTTTCCGGCAAACGGTTCCGGGATATCAAACGGGCCATGCGCGACGGCCAAAAGTTTCCGCCGGTCAATCTTTACCAGATTAGAAACGACTATTATGTGCTGGATGGAAATCACCGTGTATCTGCGGCCAAGGAACTTGGGCGAGATGAGATCCAGGCCAAGGTGGTGGAACTTATTTCTGCAAAAAATTCAATGGAAAATCTTTTGTATATAGAAAAAAAGAGTTTTCTGGAAAATACGGGCCTGTCCGAAGACATTCACCTGACCGAGGTGGGTAAGTATAATTTTTTAGAAAAGCAGATTAAAAAGCATCAGAGTCATTTACGAAATCTTTCCGGCGAAGAATTTGATTTTAAAAAAGCTGCCCAGGACTGGTACGATACCATCTATATCCCCCTAATTACCATTGTTCAGAACGGCAAACTCCTGAAATATTTTCCCAAAAGAAGTGCCACTGACCTGTACACCTATATTGCCTTTCATCATTGGGAGCGAAATTCCAACCAGCGTTATGGTATTGGTATTGACCGGCTGATCCCCAGGAGCATGGAGGCGTTCAGAAAATCCATGCTGGAGCGGAACACCCCGGAATATCCGGAAATGAAACGTAGCATCACCGCCTTTATCCTGATAAATCTTTCGCCGACAACCGAGTTAAAAATCATTAATGACCTTTATGCTTTGGATGAGGTTTCGGAAGTGCATTCGGTTCACGGCTCCATTGATGTGCTGACGAAAATTGTTCTAAAAAGAGATTTTTTAGCTTCGGACGCGGAAATAATTGCACAATTTGTTGACGAGAAGATCCGGCGTATTGACGGCATCAGCAGAACCCAGACCGTTATCCCGGGAATATCCCAGGTAAAAGAAGGCTTTATGATATAATTTTTATATATCTTTCAGGATGTCTTTGATTTCTGAAAAATCAATTTTGACAGGTTCAACAGGTTTTTTTACTTCGCCGAAAATGGTTTTAATCAAATCCAGCCTTGCTGTACCAACAGCTTCCGCAAGATTAGTGCTCATATTCCTGTTTTCAAAATAATATGAGAAGTTGGCTTTGCTCGTAACCTGCCGGGCGCCTTTGAGGAAAATATCAAAGACGATTTGCGCTTTCACCTTTTCAATATGTCGCTTGTTTTCGATTTCTTCACCGTCATTGCTATAGTGGAATGCCCTTACAATCACCCACTCGTCCACAAAGCTTTCAATGGAGTTGACATGGTCATAAAATGTGGTGTTGGCCTTGTCCAGGCGCCGGGTCAAAAGAGCATCACTCTCAAGAGTCTTTTTAAATACATTGAAAAGGGAATCTCTTATCTGTTTTCGCATAAAAAGATTTTCAATTTTCGGGGCCGGGATATTATATAATTCAGAGATGACCTCGCCAATTAGCTTTTGGGAATGGGTATCTTGATTTAATTTGGTTTGTAATTCAAGGGCCTGTTTCAGCTGTGCTTCTGTAATCAAGCCGCTTTCCATAAGTATCCGGCCAA
>JAAEMC010000612.1 GCA_024225895.1 Desulfobacteraceae bacterium
ATAGGGGTTTTGATATTAACCATCTAAAATCTAATTAACTGAGGAGATACCAATGAAAAATCTTATGCGCAGCCTTTTAATGGCAATGATTTTTATTTTTTTGTTTACCACGTTTGCAGCAGCCCAAACATTGAAGATAGGCCTTGCAGGAGAAACTAGTTCAACAGATCCCCATTTTCATAATGTGGGGCCGAATAATGCCCTGGCCTATCACTTTTTTGATCGCCTGGTTCACCAGGATGATAAACAAAGATTATTTCCCGGATTGGCCGAAAGCTGGAAACCAGTCAGCCCCACCACCTGGGTTTTTAATTTGAGAAAAGGCGTCAAATGGCATGACGGATCTGATTTTACGGCAGCAGACGTTATTTACACCATTGAGAGAATCCCCAATGTTCCCAACAGCCCGTCTTCCTTCACTTCTTTTGTAAAGCAGATCAAAGAATACAAAGTGATCAACGATTATCAGATCCAGTTTGAAACCAAAACAACCTTTCCTTTAATGGCAGCTTATATGAGCTCCTTTTCCATTATTTCCAAAGCAGCGGCCCAAAAATTCATCAAGGAAAATCCAGGGATTGCAAAAGACATTTATTCCATTTCCAGCAAATATTATAATGACGGTACACTTCTCATAGGCACCGGTCCTTATAAGTTTGTAGAATGGGTCAAGGGTGACAGAATTGTCCTTAAGAGGAATGACGGCTACTGGGGCGATAAAGCCAAGTGGGAAAAGGTGATCTTTAAACCTATTTCCAGTGGCTCTGCCCGGATGGCCGCTCTTTTATCCGGGGATGTAGATGTAATTGACAAAGTGCCTACAGCAGATATTGAAACTTTAACAAAAAATAACAAGGTAAATCTTTCCCAAGGCATTTCCAACCGTGTGATTTATCTTCATATTGATACCGGCCGTGATGATTCCCCACATGTGACAGATATTAAGGGTAATAAAATGGGGAAAAATCCCTTAAAAGACCAGCGTGTCAGACTGGCGATTTCTAAAGCCATAAACAGAAAAGCCATTGCATCAAGAGTGATGCAGGGCTTGAGTATTCCTGCTGCCCAAACCCTTCCGGATGGTTTTTTCGGCGTTTCTGCTAACATCCAGCCAGAAGAATATGATCCCAAAGGTGCCAAGGAACTCTTGTCTAAAGCTGGATATCCCGATGGATTCGGCCTGACGATTCACGGTCCCAATAACCGGTATATCAATGATGCGAAAATTGTTCAGGCCATTGCCCAGTTCTTGACCAAAGTAGGCATTAAGACCAAGGTGGAGACCATGCCGAAAAACGTCTATTTTTCACGGGCCACCCAGCTTGAATTCAGCTTTATGCTTCTGGGATGGGGGTCGGATACAGGCGAGCCGGGCTCTACCATGATGAAGCTGCTCCATACCTATGATAAAGAGAACTCCATGGGAACATCCAACAGGGGGCGCTTCTCAGACAAAAAATTCGACAACATGATCGAGACTGCTATGAGCACGGTGGATGCGGCCAAACGTGAACAAATGCTCAAAGAATGTGCAGAGTATGCTTTTGGTGAAAAACTCGGATTTATTCCGGTCCATTTCCAGGTCAATACCTGGGGTGCGAAAAAAGGGTTGAAATACCATACACGTACCGACGAATATACCCTGGCGATGTTTGTTGAACAAGATTAATAAACCAACTATGTGTCGGCGCTAATCGCAGGCATCACAAATAAGAAATATTTGTTTTTTGATGGAGGATAGGAAGAAAGGTAAGACCCGGGCGGTAACGCCCGGGCCAAACCCTTGCACTGTTTTTGTGCGATGCGCGGGTTGCAAAAAACGATGACTTATAACTTTCACAAGTAAAAC
>JAAEMC010000613.1 GCA_024225895.1 Desulfobacteraceae bacterium
ATAGTTATGGTTCTCATTTAGAATATACAATGCATGTGTGTATGCAGAAAAACACTCAAATTCATGGTGCCCATGATATTATAAAAAAATTCAAAGACGACCTTCGAGAAAAATTAAAGATTGAAGCAACAGTCTTTATTGAACCCTATTAAGTTACAAAACCAGGATGTTTTAAAGACAGGAGATTTAAAAGGAGGATACTTTGACAATCCATTCTACTATAAGAAAAACAGCATGTATCACAGGAGCTACCAGCGGAATAGGTGCTGCCTTTGCCAAAAGGTTTGCTAAGCAAGGGTATGATTTAATCATTACTGGAAGAAGGAAAGAAGAGATAGAATCTTTATCAAATACATTATCGACAGAATATAAAATAGATGTGGAAGTCATAATTGTAGAATTATCGGATGATAAAGAAATCGCTTTGTTTGCCAAAAAAATTATGAAAATACAAAACTTAGAAATTCTTGTAAATAATGCCGGTTTTGCCAAAGAGAATTTTTTCCATAAAGAAGATTTTTCAACATATGAAGTCATGCTGAAAGTTCATAATTTAGCAGTTATTAAATTGTGCCATGCAGTACTATCCAATATGGTATCAAATAAGAAAGGGGTAATTATAAATATTGCCTCATTAGGTGCTTTTTTTCCGCTTCCTATAAATGCAGTGTACGCTGCATCTAAATCTTTTATAAAAATATTTACAGAATCAATTTATTTAGAACTTCAAGGAACAGGTGTGAAAGTTCAAGCATTATGCCCGGGAATGACAAGAACGGACTTCCATGAAAAAATGGGATTTAAAAAAAACACTTATTACAAAGACAAAGGTTTGATGAAGGCAATGACCCCGGAAGCGGTGGTTGAGATATCATTACAGTATTTAGAAAAAGATAAAGTCCTTTGCATTCCTGGTCGGTCTAGGCAATTATTAAGTTATTTACTCAGGTTTTTGCCTTCAAAGGTAATATATAAGATGGTTTCTTCTGTAATGCACAAATAAATATAAAATAGACTGATTAAATATTTAGCCTTAGCCGCGTACCATTACTAAATCCATCAACTAAAGAAATTCTTTTTTTAACCATGTTATTAAGAAAGACAGGTGTGATTGATCGTGCGATAATCCCATATAATTTAATATTTATTTACAGCAAAAATTTATCTCGGTACTGAAATAATGACCAAGGTATTAAGAGTTTATAGTCAGATACCATTCAAATTTGAAAGATATGCGGATCCATATAATAACTTGTTAGCGAAAGTGGACCTGTTCACGGTGAGTTCAAAAAGTCGCATGAGCAAATCACACATTAATCACAGAATTAGGAGGAATGTTATGGCATCAAAGACAGGCGATCAACAAACCGTTCAAACAATAGCTCCCTCTCAGTGGCTATGTTTGATCAGCATCTATCTCCTCATCCCCTTCATGCTCTTGGTGTGCGGAGAGCATCTCGGGTGGTGGCAGGCGTGGGTTTATGCCTTCCTGATCATGGTCGCCGGCATCGGGGGGCGCATATGGGCGGAACGCCAGCATCCAGGGCTGCTGGCGGAACGCGTCAATTTTGAAAAGGCGCAGGAGGCGAAGCCATGGGATAAGGTGCTGGCTCCACTGATGGTGGTGAGTTTATATTTCCCCCCGGTCATTGTGGCGGGACTCGATCACCGCTTTGGGTGGTCCCCCGTCTTCCCGACATGGCTTACCCTGCTCGGCTTCATCTTGATCGCATGGGGATACGCCTTCTCCGTGTGGGCATTGGTGGAGAATCGCTTCTTCTCAAGCGTGGTCAGGATTCAGACGGATCGAGGACATCTGGTGTGTGACACTGGCCCCTATCAGATCGTACGACATCCGGGCTATGCTGGAGCCATGTTGCCGCTCCTGGGCACGGTGTTGGCCTTAGGCTCGGTGTGGACGCTCGTTCCGGCCATGGTGGCACTGATCATCACCGTGGTCAGAACCGCCTTAGAAGACCGAACTCTCCATGAGGAATTACCGGGGTATCGAGAGTATGGACAGCGCGTACGCTATCGTTTGGTTCCGGGGATTTACTGAGTATCCTCACTTCGATGGTGTGATGTGGGAGAGGAATTGGGATACAACTGCTCTGAAAGGTATAGGCGATCAGGACGGCTCTGTTACAAAAAATTCAACTTGGGTAGTTATTTTAGATTTTTACCGCACTTTTCGAGAGGAAGGTCAAAAAAGTTCATGATCGACAGAATATAAAATAGATGTGGAAGTCATAATTGTAGAGTTACCGGATTATAAAGAAATCGCTTTGTTTACCAAAAAAATTATGCGGCGAAGAGCGACGACCCGTGTCGCGTGTTGATTGAGCACACGCACGCCCACACTCCGCTGCCTGCGCGGGCCTTTGATGCGAGACTTCATACCGTTCGCCGTATAACCTCTAACCTCTATCTGAAAGAATAAAAAAAATAGGGGTTTAGAATCTACTTTGCCGCTCAGGGCAGCTTCGCTTCCACTACCCCATGTTATGGAATTTGATGGTGGATTTGGGTAAGGGTTTTCATTTAGCCACTAGACTAACAAAAAGTTCTGATTCAAAAACATATTATTGCAAATCGCAGAATAATATTTCGATAAGCGTATAGGAATTTCTACACTTTAACAAAAAAAGCTGTGCAAGTTGTCATTTTGGCACGGCTTTTTTTGTAAATGCAGGTTTTAGTAATTATGCGCCCAGGTAGGCCTTTTTTACCTCATTATTGTTGAGAAGATCGTTTGCTTTTCCTTCCAGTACAAAGTTTCCGTTTTCAATCACATATCCGCGCTGGGCAAATTTTAATGCCAGTCTTGCATTCTGTTCCACTAAAAGAATTGTGGTGCCGGCCTTATTAATCTCTTTGAGTGATTCAAACATATCCATCATAAGCAGGGGGGCAAGCCCCATGGAGGGTTCATCCAGAAGCATGATTTTACGGCCGGACATAAAGGCGCGTCCCACGGCCAGCATTTGCTGCTCTCCTCCGCTCAAGGTACCTGCAAGCTGGTCTTTTCTCTCCTCAAGCCTTGGAAAGAGATCAAATACCCAGCGTTTGTCTTTTTCAATCTGGTCG
>JAAEMC010000614.1 GCA_024225895.1 Desulfobacteraceae bacterium
GGAAAACCAATGAGCAAATACCCCTCAGCCTTCCCAAATCCGACTTGTGGCTTAATGTAACAAGCCTTTCGCTGGATAATGCCGGAAAATTCGGGATTATTGGGGATATGGCTGGAAATTTATGGCTCTGGAATATTATCCAAAATCGCTGTGCAGACTATATTTCCGTTGGTGAATACCCAATTAAAAATGCCAAACTGTCGCCTGATGGAATTCTTTTGGTGGATGATGGAGATCGTATCATTCTCCTGCGGCAGAATAAGGAAAACCGGTTAAAACAGGAGGCTGTTATTACTTTACCGGATGTTGAGCAAGCTATCTTTGGACGAAATCATAATGAAATCATTGCTCGCACCTTTGGCGGAGCTATGGTCTGCTTTGAGTATCAATAAAGAATTTGGCTGATACCACATAACATAAGCCATTCAGTGATTGGTCCCGGTCCAATTTTTTTATTGCATCCGGATAAAAATCATAGTAATCCTGATTCAGGATGAGCACTTTCTAATCTGAAAAAGGAGAGGATTTTATGAATCAAAAAGAAGGCCTTGGTCATCGTTTCGGCCAAATCAGAATCCTGGATTCCGGGTTGAAATGGGAAAATCCCCAGTGATTTTCCCATTTTCCCCGGAATGACAGTTTGCCGGGAGGTTCCCATATGATCGAAACGAAGAAGGCCAAAAAGAAGGATAAATAATTTCACTGCGTTATCGGTCGGAGATATACTACGGGTATTATCTCCTCTGGCCTTGTGAAATTAATTATCCTTTA
>JAAEMC010000615.1 GCA_024225895.1 Desulfobacteraceae bacterium
AAAAAAGGGGCATTTACTGGCGCAGTGAAGGATAAAATCGGACTTTTTGAAGCAGCGAATTTCGGCACAGTCTTTTTGGATGAGATCGGGGATATGCCCATGAGTATTCAGGCAGGGCTTTTAAGGGTTCTCCAGAAAAATGAAATCAAACCCCTGGGTGAAACCAGTGTCAGGCATATTGATGTCAGAATCATCTGTGCGACCAATAAAGATATTAAGCGAATGATCGCAGACAATACATTTCGTCAGGATCTGTTCTACAGGCTTTCCGTTTTGCCGGTTCACCTGCCGCCTTTAAGGGAGAGAAGAGAGGATATTCCTATTTTAATGAAACATTTTTTGGAAAAAGAATCTGTTAAGCTTGGAATGTCTGAGAAAAAGGTTTCTACGGATGCCATGCACTATCTTGTTTCCTATTTTTGGCCGGGCAATATCCGTGAGTTGGAAAATCTTATCCGATATCTGATGGTGACCTGTGAAGGGGAGTATATTGAACCAAATGATATACCGCTGCATATCCGAAACCAGAAGGGAAGTATGGAAGATCCATTTAATGAGGCTGCTATTTCTCAGGCTTCGGGCGGTAATGAATTCGTAGTTGATCTGTCAGCCCTTTCCTGGCCGGAACTTGAAAAAGAATATGTAGTTTCTCTCTTGAAAAAGAATAATTGGAATATCACGTGGGCAGCAAAGGATTCAGGTATCAACCGGTCTACTTTCGCTTCGCGGATGCGTAAGCTTTCCATTAAGCGCAAGAAAAGAGAAGATATTTAAGCAATAAGGGGTTTGCTTATCTTAATATAAAACCTTGATTCAACGGATCTGAAGGATCAATCAAAAATTCGTGCTTTCCGGTAATATAGGCGCTGCCTGTTATCTTGGGAATAACGGCTGAGTGTTCTCCTGCTTTGGCATAGTCTGTGATTTCTCCTGTAAAACTTGAATTGATGATACTGTTTATTTGGATGCATTCGTTCTTTTTGATTTTATTTTTTTGATTCAGGATAGCAAGTCTTGCGCTCACACCGGTACCTGTGGGGCTTCTGTCGACCTCTCCTTCGGCAAATACGCAGCAATGCCTGGAATGAACACCTTCAATATCCGGGTAATCCACAAAGATGGTCCCATACAAAAATCCCAAATCCTCTTCATAGGGGTGAATGATTTTTTTTTGAGCCATGACAGCATTTTTAATTTTTCTTCCTTTTTCTATTAGCAACGGGAAATAATCCGGTGTACATTCAAGATTAAGATCCTTTGCATTGACAAAGGCATAAAAGGCACCGCCAAACCCAAGATCATACCGGACATCACCAAGATCCGGTACTGTCACAATGGCATCAATATCAGGGGCAAACGAGGCAACATTCTTAAAGGATACCGATTCAACCCCATGGGGGCCCATATTGGCCCGGGCTCTTACCAGCCCTGCCGGTGTGTCGATCTTGATTTCAGGGTCCAAAGGATTTGGTTCGATAAATCCGGTTTCAACGGCAATAGTTGTGACGGCAATGATGCCATGGCCGCACATCGTGGAGAACCCTTCATTATGGATAAATAAAATACCGAAATCCGCTCCAGGCGTTGCAGGTTCGGTGATAAAACATCCATACATATCAGCATGTCCCCTGGGTTCAAACATAAGAATTTTTCTTATATGGTCCAGGTTGGCTTTGGCGTCCCGCCTTTTTTCAAGAATGGTGATACCTTTCGGTTCCGGCACTCCAGACGTGATAATCCGGAAAGGTTCTCCAGCCGTATGGGCATCAATAGTGGCGATTTTCTGGTATTTGCCGGAAGGAATAAAATGGTCCATTAAGCCAGACCCATCAAATCACTTATAATCTGGTTTAACTTTTTTCCATTGACCAGTTTCATGTCTTTTCCGATTTTTTCGACAAAATCGCTGACCTGGATCCGGGTTTCAAATTTGGAATGCGGGGTTTTGAGTTCAATTTCAAGGGTTGGCCATTCATGTTCCATTTCAACCGTGACGTTCCCTTGGGGAGTTTGGTAGACAAAATTATATTCCGCCTCGTCTTCCTGGCTGATGCCTGCTGCATTAGAAGGAGTTCTCTGGGATATTTTCTGCCATTGTTTACAAAAAATGGCATCAATCTTATCAATGAGGAAATCGTCCATTTTGGCATAGGCCATAGCGCTCTCAAATCCTTTTTTAATTTTATCAAAAAATCCCATACCCGTTCTCCTTTAATTATGATTGATAGTCTCTTAAAAGGTATTATCGTTTTTGTGCAGCCAATGTAACCCATTCTTCAATATATTCTTTGCAAATAATGTCAAGGCCTATCTTGGTTAATGCCTGAACAATATCAGCTTCTTTTTCTTTAATAATTCCTGATAGTATTACAACCCCGTCTTTTTTCATCCGTGATTTTATATCCGGGAGAATGGTAAGAATGACTTGAGCAATGATATTGGCACAAACCAGATCATAGGTTTCGGGTTTTGTTTTTTCCAGGGTTGTACATGCAACAGAATAACTTGAAGGATCAATTTGATTTATTTCAAGGTTGCTACAGGCGATTTGGACAGCGATTTCATCAATATCAATTCCCAACATAGACCGGGCATCTAACTTGGCTGCTGCAACCATTAAAATTCCGGATCCGGTTCCCACATCCAGAAATGATGCCTGGGGTTTCATGAATCTTTCAATGAGCTTAATGCACATGCAGGTTGAAGGGTGGGTCCCGGTTCCAAAAGCCATACCCGGATCTAAAATAATGATAATTTCGCCATTTTTTGCCGTATAGTCCTTCCATTCGGGCTTGATAACAATATTTGGCGTCACATGCGTGACATTAAAGTATTGTTTCCATTCTTCTTCCCATTCTCTTTCATCAACTATATGGGTGGAAACCTTTGTTTTTACATTGAATTTGTTTAAACCGTGCAGTAGGCGCTCGATTTTTTTGACAACCTGCGGCGCATCACCTGTCAGGTGGATGTAGCCTGAAATAGAGTTCTGAGCAGGCTTTGATAGGGTTTGTGTGCCAAAGCCCTCATCAGGTTTTTCAAGCGGGATATCACACACCACACCCTTAAAGCCAAAGGAAAAAAAAATGTCACAAATGAGTTCTTCTGCCAATATAATCTTATCTGATTCGAAAGCAGCTTTAATTTGTATGAATTTCAAGGGTGCCAACTCTTTCTTGTGTTTTTAGTTAAAAAGGATTATTTTTCATATTCGATTTGAAGTCAATTTAAATCTGAATGATCTGGTGGATGGGAGAATGCGTTTAAAAGTTTCAATAGGATTGGTTTTTATTTTTGGGATTTTGTCGCATGCGGCTTTTGCAGACCCTGAAGTCAGGGTCATCACTACAGATGGTAATGGCCCTCAGATAGTTCGTATTTTATTAAATGAAATGAAACAATTTCCTTCCCGTTTAAAAGCAGTAGATCCAAATTTTAAAAAAAACGGACCCACAGAATTTAGAGGCATCACAATTAAAAAATTATTGTCGCTGGCAGCGGCGCCCGATACCCACGGCGTCACCATTTGTGGTGCAGACCAGTATATCGGATTTATGTCTTTGGAACTCATACAAAAAGAGGCAGGGCTTCTGGTGTGGGAAATGGATGGGAAAAAAATAGAGCCATCAAAAGGAGGACCGTTAAAAATCATATATCCGGATAAAGAGAAGATCCATGGCGCCTGCTATATATGGTATGTTCAAGGTATTTTCGCAGGTCCGATAGAAAAATCGTCATTAAAAATAATATATCGATCTGATATAAAGAATGTCCCTTTTTTGGAATTTGTCCCAAAGGCAACATCCATTGATCCTAGTTCTTTTTCCATCCCCAGCGGCTGCAGGACCGGAATCGAAACTAATATTAATAATATTAACATTCTTGATTCTGCTGATCTGTTTTCTCAATTGTTCGGGTGGATACAGGGGCATAAGATCCGTTTTGTCCCTTATGTGGGCAAAAGTATCACTATCCATCAAAAGCTGTTAAAATATCCCATTTACATTGCATGGCGTCAAAATGATGCACCTATTCATCCTGCATTTGGGGGGCCATTTTCAGTTATCTTTCCTGTGGAAGAATATCCTGAACTTGCAGAAATCTTCCCTGAATACGGCGCCCTGTTTTTTTTAAAAGAAATATGGATAGAATAAACGATATGAACTTAAAGAACAGACTTCAAACACAGCTTTTGGGTTCCGTGTTTGCCATTGTAATTCTTACTATCTTTTCCATAACAGCCCTGATGGCCTATCTGGATCAAAAACAATTACACGATATTGAGCTCAGTCGGATTTTTTACCAGACCCAGTCCATAAAAAAGCGAATGGGGCATTTGATGCATAGTTCCAACTGGCGGTATATTATTCTTACATTATCCAATTCCAAACGCTCAGATCCTTCAATGCTTTATTATTTGCTCACGGATAATAACGGCTCCATCCTTATCGCAGATAATGAAAAATACGTGGGAAAAAGCGCATTTGAATTGGCCAGTATAAAAAATGTCAATGCACCGATTTTAACTGATCTTTTGGTTGAGGCTAATCCTGCTGGGAAACCAATATTTACGGTGTTCTTATCCCAAATGAACAAGGCCCTTTATCAGAAGGGTGAGTTAAAGGCGCAAAAGCAGGAAATTATTTTTGATACATTCTGGGATATTCATTATATGGGAGAAAAATTGGGATCATTAAGGATTGGATTCTCCAGAAAGGGTGTAATAGAAAATATAATGCATAATATAATAAAAATGCTGGTCACAGGAGGCGTCATTCTTATTGCAGCCATGATCATGATTTATTATTTTATTCGCAAAAGTATGTATCCGCTGGAAAATTTTATTAATCAGCTATCCGGAGTTTACCAGGATGCATCTGAAAAAAATTTGCAAGAACGCCTTTTTGACTTGAATATCAAAATTGATATGTCGGCTGCCAATGAGATTGTAAAATTACAAAAGACCTTTTTAAAAATTAGAGATTTATTCGTCCGGAATTTTGAACAACTTGAAAATCACAGGACCAGCCTTGAAACGGAAGTGGATCAAAGGACAAGCCAATTAAATGAAGCCAATCAAAAGCTAAGAGAAAAGGTCGAAGAAAGAAAAGAGATTGAAACACGGCTGTTGCAGGTGCAGAAGCTGGAGTCCATCGCCACATTGGCAGGCGGAGTTGCGCATGAATTTAATAATTTATTCACCGCCATTGCCGGGAATGCTTCCCTGATTAAAAAAACAACCGATCCCCTGGATTCCGCCGGCATAAAGGCAAACAAGATATTGGAATTGGTGGCGGAAGGGGCTGTTTCCATAAAGCAGCTTCTGGGGTTTGCCCAGAGTGAAAAGTTTGATCCAGGTCGTTTAAACCTCAATGAGGTTATAAAGTTGAATTTGGATATATTTGTCCGTACCAGAAAAGATCTTGAAATCATTAAAAAATATTCTCAAGATCTATGGGCGATTTATGCAGATAAATCCCAAGTAGAACAGATGGTTATGAACCTTTTACTGAACGCATCCGATGCCATGCCTGGGCTGGGTACCATCACCATTGAAACCCAGAATATTATTCTTGAGAAAAAGCGGATTGGCGTTGATAGAATCATTTCTGGGAGATTTGTTCAGTTTTCCGTGAAAGATACTGGTCCGGGAATTAAAAAAGATGTGATCCAAAGGGTGTTTGATCCATTTTTTTCCACAAAGACGTCCGGATATGGATCGGGCTTGGGGCTTTCTTCTGTTTATGGTATCGTTGACAACCATGGCGGGTTTACCACAGTGGAAAGCGCCATGGGAAAGGGGGCTGTTTTCAGTGTATTCCTCCCGGCTATATTACAGGCTTGATTCGGTGTGAATCCAATGATCAATAATCCATACGAATTTTTATATATTTATAATTTTGACGGTATTCTCCGGTTGGGGGTTGATGAATTAAACCCGGCCATTTTTTTAGGTGAATGGCAGGAAGATAATACATGCTTTTTGTTCTTTTCCGAATCTTGCGATAAATATGTTGATAAGTTGCTTGATAAAAATCCAGGGGTCTTTCTGGCCGGCAGATATGAGATGACCGGGGAACAATGGCATGGTGATAAAATTGAACCATACCGGGCAGGTGACTTGCTCATTTCCCCGCCATGGGACAAAGGGGATATAGACAAGAATAGTATCCGGCAGGTTCTTTTAGATCCTGGCGTAGTCTTTGGTACTGGTAGGCACCAGACCACTGAAGATTGCCTGGCACTTTTGCAACGGGTTTGTCACAATCAGAAGATTCAAAAGGTCCTGGATATCGGAACCGGTACCGGTCTTCTGGCTCTTTGTGCAGCCAGCTTCGGGTGCCGGCAGGTCTTAGCCTGTGATTTTAATCTGCTTGCCGTAAAAACCGCGCACAAAAATGTCATCCTCAATGGATTTGAGAATAAGGTCCTTGTTTTCCAGGCCAAAGGGGAAGAAATACTTTCAAAATCTTTTGATCTTATAATTGCGAATATTCACTACGATGTGATGCAGTATCTGATTCAAACAAAGGAATTTTACCAAAATAAGTGGTTTATCTTATCCGGACTTTTAAACTCGGAAACTAAAAAAGTGTTGAAGGTGTTGTCAAATGAGAAGATTCAAATTGTTGAACGCCGCTGCCCTGACGGCATATGGAACACACTTTTAATAAAAGGGAAAAAACCCGGATATTCCAAATAAATGGAATATCCGGGTGCACTTGATTATTAAGATTCGTCTCTTTCTTCAAGCACTGCTTTCAGAGTACTAAGAGCTGTATTGGCTGCGGGGACACCGCCATAAATACTGGTCTGAAAAATAACTTCTGCTATCTCTTCTTTGGTGCATCCCACATTGAGCGCTGCATGGATATGAAGCTTTAACTCATCTGGTTTGGAAAGCACAGTCAAAGCAGCCACTGTAACCAACTGCCTTGTGGTATGGGGGATTTTTTCTCTTGCATACATCTGGCCGGTAATATACAGGGACATGTCTTTTGCAAGATCTTTATCAAAAAATCTCCAAAGGTTATATGGCTTGTCTTCATCCTTGACCGTAGAAAAATACAATTTGGCAGTTTCCCCGGTTTTTTTTGCAATTTCTTTTGGATCCATTTTTCTATGACCCCCTACCGGTTTGCTTTCCGGAATCCTAATTGATCTAAAGCAATTATCCATTTACAGATGTTGGCCGAGCCTTCAACCATGTAATAGGTCGGTGCATCTCTGTAAAATCTTGCCACAGGATATTCAGTAGAGTATCCATAAGCACCCAGGATTCTCATGGCATAGTTCACTGCCTTTGTAACCACTTCACCCACAAAGTATTTGGCCATGGCAACATCCAATCCATTATCCAGCTTGCCCTGATCTTTCACCCATGCGGCCTTGTAGACCAACAGCCGGGCTGCTTCAATTTCCGTGGCCATCTGGGCAATCATATCCTGGTTCATCTGGAATTCACCGATCTTTTTGCCAAACTGTTTTCTTGTGTTGCAATATTTAATGGATTCATCAAGACATGCCTGGGCAAGTCCCACACCGCCGGCAGCAGCAGAAAGACGCGTCTGGTTCAGGGATGAGAAAACTATCTTTGCACCGTCTCCGGGTTTTCCTAAAATATTCTCTTTAGGCACTTTGACATTATCCAGGAACACTTCGCCTGTGGGGGATGAATGGGAGCCCAGCTTGTCCAGGGCAGATGTTTTAACACCAGCAAAGTTTTTTGGCTCTATGACAAAGGCAGACAATCCTTTGGAACCGGCATCTTTATCTGTATAAGCATAATAAATCAGGGCATCTGCAACAGCTGCATTTGAAATCCATGTTTTGGAGCCATTCAAAAGCCAGTGGTCTCCCTTATCTTCAGCTGTGGATGCCATGGCCATAACATCAGAGCCGGCATCGGATTCAGTGATACCGAATCCACCGATGTATTCAGCGCTACATAGTTTTTCGACATATTTTTTTTTGGCTTCTTCTGTACCATATCTGAATATGGTGTATGCACAGCCGAGTACCTGCATATTGACCTGAACCCTTAAAGAAGAAGAAGCTTTGGCGATCTCTTCGGTCACGATCATGGCAGCAAGAAATCCCATCTCTTCTCCGCCGTATTCTTCCGGGATGACAGTACCGAAAAATCCGAGTTCACCCATGGGTTTCATTACTTCTTCATAAGGCAGGTGATGTTTTTCATCCCATTCATCTGCATTGGGTGCGATCTGTTTTTTGGCAAATTCTCTTACCGCTTTCTGGAGCATTTTCAGCTCGGTTGACAGTTTAAATTCCATTGTTCCTCCTAAAAATTAAAAGATTTCAGTGTGCGAGCCCCAAGGCTTTTGAGAACTTATTGGCCGCACTAGTCAGTATTTGTATGCAAGTGGATAGATGATCCTTTTGTTTGATCCTGATCTCAGGAATCGCTAAGCTTAAGCTTGCCTGGATCATCCCCTTGTAGTCAAAAACAGGGGCGCTCAAAGAGCCCAGTCCCGGTGTTCTTTCCCCGAGACTGATGGCATAGCCCTGCCCCTTGATTTTTTTGATTTCCGTCTTCAGTTGTGCAGGGTCCACGATTGTATTTTCGGTAACCGGCAACAGTTTTGTTTTTTTAAAATATTCATTTTTATATTCATCGTTTGAAAAGGCCAAAAGGCATTTTGCCGAAGCACCGGCGTAAAGCGGAGACTGGTTTCCTATGGGCATGCCTGCTTTAAGTACTTGAGAGGATTCAATACTATCGATACAGATACGTAAATCCCCTTCCATGATATTCAGATGAACAGTTTCACGCGTATTTGCTGTCACTTCCTCCATGAATTTTCTGCCGATGGCAGTAAGCCGGTTGGAATGATGCAGGGTTTCAATAAAGCGGTAAAATACATTGCCGATAAAGTATTGGCGGGTATTGGGGTCCTGCCGTACAAATTCATATGATTTGAGCACCTGCAAAATTCGCTGAACTGTAGCAGGGCTAAATCCGAGTTCGCCTCCCAGCTCTCTGATGCCCCAGCTAATTTTTTTTCCCTGGAATTTGAGCATTATTTCCAGGGCTTTTTCAATGGAGGTAAGTTTTTTTTGATTCTGTTTTTGTGTCATTGTCTTCTATGTTTTTACTGGCAGCCAGGGCTTTTATGAGTTTGTCGTTCCAATTTTATTCTTATTCAATATTTTTAAAATTGTTTTATATATTAAAACATTGTTTCATAATGTAAGTGTACCATAAACTAAAAAAAAGAGGACTTGTCAAGTAAAATGTAGCTGTATTATAGTTAAAAAATATCTTGACAAAGCGATTGAATTATTTCATTTTATTTTGTCAAAACGGTGTTTCGACATGTGGAACACTTGGGCGAATAAAAAGTAATCTTCAAGTTTCTATTTTAGACGTGGATAAAAGAGAGATGAAAACAAGAGTAGCCGGTATCAGCAAAGTGCCAGGAAAAAAAATGATGCCCTTTGCTGATACGAAATTGCGTACAAGAAGCATGTCTTATTCAAAGGACAGTAAAACCTGGTTAGTAGCAACTTTGTCGTCAACAGCAATGTTGACTTCTTTTACCTTTCCAGCTGTCGTTGCGACAATGGGGTTTTCCATTTTCATGGCTTCAAGAACCAGCATTTCCTGTCCTTCAATAACATCATCACCGGGTTTAACATGTACCTGGATGATTGTTCCTGGCATTGGGGCTAAAATTTCTGAACTCATTGAACTCTCCTTTA
>JAAEMC010000616.1 GCA_024225895.1 Desulfobacteraceae bacterium
AACTTTTGTTTTCAAAATACCCAGTCTTTTAAGGGGTTTTGGAAACAATTTAGATCAAGTTATTTTGTAACGATTCCTTAGTTAATAACTAAATTTTCCAGTCCTTTTTTAATTAGAAATTGGGGGTACAATTCATAGGCGGGTTTTAAAATGGGTAATAGCTTTAATGTCTTGGGAACATTGCCTTTTGCAACTACTTGTCTGCGTGTCAATGCAGTGACAAGGTTGGCTTTGCCATGCCAGAATTTGTGGGCAAAATCCGCATTCATGGACATGGTCACTTCAGGTTTGCCTTTAAACGCTCCCTGGACCAGCTCAATATCATCGCCGGTGGCATCAATGGTAATGACGGCATCCGGATTCTGATACACAAACTGGATGCACAGGTTGGTTTTTTGCAATGACGGTCCAATGGAAGGATCTTCTTTTAAATGCATGTAAAAATCCATCAGAATGTCATAGAGCATATCGCTATCCTGGAAAACATTGGTCATCTTTTTGGAAGCAGCCTTTTTCTTTGACTTAGGGCGTAAATCTTCGTCTGATACGGCCAGGGGTTTTTCTTTGGAAAAATAAACTTTTTCAACAATTTCAATCACCGCATCAAGCCGGGGTTCTACCGGGTTATAAAGCATGGACCCGTCTTCCATAGCTGTCTTTGCTACCTGGTCGATTTTTGCAAGGTCGTCTTTAATACCGGCATCTTTCAGATTCAACGGCATCCCGGTCAGATGTGAGAGCTGGCGTAAAAGAACTCGTATTTTCTCAATACCGGCCAAAGCGGCCTGACGTCTGATCCATTGATCCACAAACCCGAGGTTTTCCAATTTGTTTACAGCAAAGTTCCTGAATTTATGGGCATTGGGTTCCACCAGATCTTTTAAGGCGTGAAGCTCGGTCTTTTTAATGGTTTTGGTGATCAGGTCCAAGGCCCCTGACTTGATTACGCTCTGGCTGTTACTGATAACCGTGGGAAATGACACACCCAAGGCAAGTGCAATATCTGCGTAGCGGTCGACTTTTTCTTCCAGGTTATAGACCATGACCTCTGGAAGGATCAGGGCATTGGCAAGGCCGTGGGGAATATGGTAGACGCCGCCTAAAGCATGTGAAATCCCGTGAACCATGCCCACCATGGAGTGCGAAAATGCGACACCGGCCAGAAAACTGCCCACCTGCATGGCTCCCCTTGCCTGAAGGTCGTCGCCCTTGCCGCAGGCCTGCAGAATATTGTCAGTAATCAATTTGATGGCATGCAGAGCCAGGGCATCGGATGCCGGGGACCATTCCTTGTCCACATAGGCTTCAATGGCATGTACCAGTGCGTCCATACCGGTGCAGGCTGTCAGTTTCGGCGGCATGGATACGGTCATATGCGGGTCTAAAATTGCAAGGTCCGGCAAAAATTGTTCTTCAGCAAAGGGCAGTTTAACATCATTGGCAGGATCGGCAATTATGGCCACTTTGGTAACTTCTGAACCGGTCCCTGCCGTAGTGGGAATCACAATGGCCGGCAGCAGCTTGTCTGTGGTTTCGAGAAGATAAGCCCCCATATGATCTTCAATATTTCCGCCTTTTGTCATGAGAAGATTTGCTACTTTAGCTGTATCAATGACACTTCCGCCCCCGACAGCGATCAGCATATCGCATTTATTTTTTTTGCCCAGTGCGGCACAGGCTTCAACTGTCTGAATGGTGGAATTGGGAGGGACTTTGTCGAAAATGGCTGCTATGTGAATGCCGGTTTTTTCAAAGCCTGCTTTAACCCTGTCTACAGGGCCTGCTTTCACCAGGATCTCATCTGTCACCAATAAAGCATTTCTTTTGCCGAATCCTATGGTGGCATCTTCAATGGACTCAAGAATTGCGGGGCCATATACCAGTTTTGTGGGTAGGGAAAATTCAAAATAGTCGGGTAGCATTTTTCTTTCCTTTCCTATGTGATGTAAGGGATTGCTGTTTTATACCGCAAGTTTTTTAAATGAAAGGTTTCAATTGCATATGTGCTGTTTTATAGCCCTCTTCAATAAGCGCTCTTGCCTGGGGCAGTGAAAAATTGATTAAGGATTTGAAACCCAGCATTTTTGAAGGAGCCAAAGTGATAATATTGGGTTGTGTTGAAGTCCCTTTCTTATTGCTGTATTTTTTGCGGTATTCTTCGGTAAGCGGCGGCAGCGGCATATCAGTGTGTTGTTTGGCCAGAAGTGTGCTTTGATATGACCCGGCAAGGAATTGTTCAAGCACATGTTCACCAGTCCCGGCAAAGGTTTTGGGAAAAGGCTGGGGTGTATGGCTCACTGGCGAAAGCTGTACAACAATGATTTCCTGGGCACCAAACTCCAAAGCCGGTAACAAAGGGGTGTTTGCCATGATGCCTCCATCCCAGTGGGGAACCCCGCCGATTTTATGCCAGGGAAAAAGTATGGGCATGGCACTGGATGCCAGGACATGCTCTAATTCAATTTGCAAGTTTTCAAAAAAGCTTGGTTTTCCGGTATGAATATTTACGGCAGAAATGACCACCTTGGTTTCACTCTTATGCAATGTCTTAAAATCAACATATTTTGCAATCGCAGATTGTAAAGGTCTGGTATCCAAAAGCGGTTTGATGGGTTTGCTGCTAAACAGATATGCAAGGAAAGGCAAAAGATTGAGCCGATACATTTTTCTTCGGTTATGGGTGGTCCACAGCCGGATCAACTTGGAGACATCCATGCCGGAGCCAATACCGACTGCATTTATTGCGCCCACGGAAGTTCCGCAAATAATATCCGGTTTCCAGTTTTGCTGGGCCAGGTATTTCCAGACGCCAATCTGGAACGACCCCCTGGAGCCGCCGCCGGTAAGAACCAATGCTTTTTTCATATAATCTCCAACTGGTTGAGGTTAATGGATTTTACGGTTATTTATCCGAGGTGCCGGAGCAGATTTCATTATGCCATGCCAATTCTCGTTCCAGCATGGTATCGATGAAAAGATCAATATTGTCGATGGCTTTAAATGAGACATAGCCGTCGTAGATAAAGTCAATGATTTCCTTTATACCAAAAAGAATGGCCGCAGCTTTAACTGTTTTCAAGGAGATCGCCACAATCCACTTTTTGCTTAAGGCATGAAAGATACGGGTGACCTCGGCGCTCAGGTTGATCTGGTAAATGCGCTGATCATCTTTGGAAAGGCTTCTGTAAATATCCTGGTACTGGTCCATTGTTATATCTGAACAAAGTCCCTGACTCAGCATTTTTTTTACCATTAAATTATCCAGGTCGTCTGAAAGTTCATGGAGTTCAATTACTTTAGTGATAGCTGTGAGCATACCCTTGTAAATTTTTCCATCCAAGACCTTATGCAGCTTTTGAATGCTGGTATCACGAAAAGTAAAATCCTCGGGTGCATAAAGCTTATTAAAAAAGAAATCCCCTATCATTTGAAATTGGGGATCTTTTTTCATGTCTTCGTATGTGCTGTTAATCCTTGTGGACTGGAAAATCTGCAATGTTTTTTTGGCTTTATTAAAATCATTGCCGCCAATATCCCGGCACAAGACTTCTGAATCCTCATTGTTTTCAGCCAGGGTGTTGGAAGAAAGTGATTTCATTTTGTTTCCTTTCTCCCTTTTCCTTTTTTAGCTGATTTTTTTTGAAGATTTTCAAATTGC
>JAAEMC010000617.1 GCA_024225895.1 Desulfobacteraceae bacterium
ATGCATTCCGGGATTTATATAAGGGGGAACTTTTTTATTAAAATACAACCATGCGGTATGAATTTTGAATATTAAATGCTGTATTAAGTGTTAAAAAATAAATACTAAAACAAGCTTTTGCATAGAAAAATTATTATTTTTTTATCATCATTTCAGCAAGGAGAAAGCATGGAAACATATTACAAGCCCGAGGACCTTTTAAAATTTGATCAGATTGGTGAGGATGCACCGGAACTTGCAGATAAATTTTTTGAATATTATGGTACAGTCTTCCAGGAGGGGGAACTTAACCAAAGAGAAAAATCTTTAATTGCCCTGGCGGTTGCCCATACTATCCAATGCCCCTATTGTGTTGATGCATACACCAAAGCATGCCTTGAAAAAGGATCAAACCTGGCTGAAATGACAGAAGCTGTCCATGTGGCAACAGCAATAAGGGGAGGGGCTTCTTTGGTCCATGGAATTCAGATGAGAAATATTGCAAAAAAAATCTCTCTGTAATTTTGGGATATGATTGATATGACAAATACCATACCAGATTTCTCTCAAACCCTTGAAAACAACAACCTTAAGTTTTTGAGAGACAAAACCACTACACTCCAGGTCAATACGGGGCTGCTTTGCAATCAGACCTGCAAACATTGCCACTTGGATGCAGGTCCCCGCCGTAATGAGATAATGAATCGCACAACCATTGATCAAGTGATATCTTTTCAGCAAAAACATAGATTCCAGGCTTTTGACATTACAGGCGGAGCCCCAGAATTAAACCCAAACATACTATATCTGGTTCGCAATATTTCAAAAATTTGTAAAAAAGTGATGTTCAGATCAAACCTTTCAGCTTTATATGAATCAGATAATGATGCATTACTTGACACACTCATTGAAAACAATGTCATTATCGTTTCTTCATTTCCCTCTCTAAACCAATTGCAGACAGACGCCCAAAGGGGGGACGGTATCTTTGACAAAACTATAAAAGCACTTCAACTGCTTAATAAAAAGGGTTATGGAAGATCTGAAACCGGCCTTGAGCTAAACCTTGTATCAAATCCTTGCGGAGCTTTCATGCCTGCCTCTCAAAAGGATGTTGAAAAAAGATACAGGCAGGTATTGCTAAAAAAGTGGGACATTGTTTTTAATAATGCCTTCACATTTGCAAATATGCCCCTTGGCCGTTTTAAGACCTGGCTTAAAAAAACCGGCAATTATGATAATTACCTATTAACTCTATATAAGAATTTTAATGCCTGCACCGTGACAGGTCTGATGTGCAGAACCTTGATATCAGTGTCCTGGGATGGATATCTTTATGATTGTGATTTTAACCTGGCAGCAGATCTTCCCAAAGACGGCCGGAAAATTCACATTGCAGATGTCCTTGCAGATTCGTTTCTGAACAGCAAAATAATGATCAGCAATCATTGCTATGCATGTACTGCCGGGACCGGATTTACATGAGGCGGAGCTATCAGTTCCTGAGTTCAGGATTTCAAGGACCATGAAACATTTAGTAATTCAAATGTTCGTCATCA
>JAAEMC010000618.1 GCA_024225895.1 Desulfobacteraceae bacterium
AAAAAATAACGGAGGTATCATAGTATGACTGAAAAATATCTTGCTCAACCTGATCTTGACTTTATTGCTCAAGTAAGAGGGCTTGGTGGAGAGACGTTAAAAAAATGTTATCAATGCGCGACCTGTTCTGTGGCATGTCCCATTGCTCCGGAAAATAGCCCTTTCCCCAGAAAAGAAATGATTGCAGCTTCCTGGGGCTTAAAAGACAGGCTTATTTGCAGCGGTGATATATGGTTGTGCCACCAGTGCGGTGATTGCACAGATCTTTGCCCCAGGGGCGCAGCTCCAGGGGATGTTCTCTCTGCTGTCAGGTCCGCTGCCATCACAGAATATGCAACACCGAAGGTGTTGGCAAAAATTGTAAACGACCCACAAAAATTACCTATTCTGCTCATTATTCCAGCCATTTGGTTCGCCATTTTGGCATACATCACCATGGCCCATGATGACATCATGACAAAAATTTTCCACGCGATATTCGGAGATTTTATCCAATGGTCCCATTCCCATGGAGAACATATCATTGCCCAGGCTGATTTCTTTTCGACCTGGTTTGTGGATTTGACGTTTGTCCCCACTTTTACGGCTGCAGTTCTTATATTCTTATTCAGCCTTAAAAATTTCTTGGATGACATTCACCAGAATGCGGTTCTTGAAGGAAAAACAGACAAAACATCCCTTAACTACAAGGAATTCATTCAGTCCTTGATTAAAGTAGTGCCCACAGTACTCAAGCACAACAAGTTCAGCGAATGCGAAACCAATAAAGATAGGGCAACTCCGCATATGATGGTGCTTTTTTCCTTTATTGGCTTATTTATTGTTACAGCTCTGTTCTTTATCTCGCTTTATGTACTTCAAAAGCCAGGTCCCTACCCACAGATCAATCCTGTGAAATGGCTGGCCAATATTAGCGGCGTGGCACTGGTCATCGGTAGTGCACTGATGATCAAAAACCGCCTTGCGGATGAAACTCAGCTTACTTTCTATAAGGACTGGTTCCTGTTAGGCATTGTATTTTCTTTAGGTGCTACTGGTATGTTGACTGAAATGGCACGTCTGGCACATTTTACCTGGATTTGTTATTTCTTTTACTATCTGCATTTGATTTCTATTTTCCTATTGTTTGCATTCCTGCCATTTTCAAAAATGGCTCATATTGCATATAGATTTGTCGCAATGGGTTATGCTGAATATGGAAACAGAAAATAGCTAAGATTCTTTATCAATAATGGAAAAGGGGGCTGCATTTTTTTTGCAGTCCTCTTTTTTTTTACTTGCATTTTTCAAAAATCAGTAATAAGCCATTAGTACAAGAACCCGATTTTTAGTGGGGTTGCTCTGCTTGAAAGTATTTCCCTTCAGCAGATGATTCACACACTCATAGTGTTCATACTAAGGTAAGGAGGATAGATTTTGGTGCAAGGAACAATCAAATGGTTTAATTCAAAGAAAGGCTTTGGTTTTATAGAGCAAGAAACTGGCGACGATGTATTTGTTCATTACTCAGCAATTGACATGACAGGATTTAAAACTCTTTCTGAAGGAGAAAAAGTTGAGTTTGAAATTGAAGAAAATGATAAAGGGCTTTCAGCAATAAAAGTAGTAAGAATCTGATAAAACCTTACAAATAGGGCATCCTAGGATATTTTACTCATTGCACCCTGTTTTTTTAATTTTCAATCCCTTTTCGCGAAATCACACCCATTGTGTTGTAATAATGGAGGTTCCCCTGCATTTCAGTTACTATATCTGCAGATTTAATTAATTTTTCTGATGCTTTTAGACCAGTCAAAATTAATGCCAACCTATCTGGAGTTGAAATGGATCAAATCAAGTATGTCATCCTCTTTTATCAATCCGAACCATATTGCAACACAGATTTCATCTAAAATATTCAAATCATATCGATTTTGCGCCATAATATTTTTGATCTGTTTAAGCCCTTGATTTGCCTGGGCCACATGATGTTCTGTGACCTGATCTCTTGTAATACAGCCCACATCTCCATATTGCTCTATAGCAATAATCTCTATCTTTTTTAGACTGGTTAATTCACCGTTATATTGCCCCTTCATAAACTGGCCAATAAAAATATGATATCCATGACCGGCTGCCCGTAATGCAAGGCCTAAAACCGCAGTGGTTTTTCCTTTTCCATCTCCGGTATAAGTAAGTACAAATCCTTTATCCATATTTGTTTTTCCTTCTTTAGGATTTATTTAGCCATAACCCACCCAAATCCACCATCAAATTACATAACATGCCACAATATCAACAAAAAGGCACATCCCTGGCCATCATCAAGGTGTCAGATGCAAGGCGCCAAGGAGTGACGACTAAAGGCGTATAAGTCATACTCTGCAGGGAGGAACGATCGCAGGCAACGCGGCAGGTGGCGCCTTGATGGTGGATCAGAG
>JAAEMC010000619.1 GCA_024225895.1 Desulfobacteraceae bacterium
GATCCTGACGTTTCAGGACATGGGGGCATTTGGATTGTCATTGGGATCTATCTTTATAATACTTGCCTGTGTCTGCTGGGGATTTGAAAACAATTGTACCCGAAAGCTCTCCAGTAAAGATCCTTTACAGATAGTTGTGATCAAGGGATTGGGGTCCGGAACAGGCGTATTTCTTATCGCAGTATTTTTTAATAGTGTTGTATTTTTCCCGGCCCATATTCTGTATGCTCTTTTCCTGGGATTTTTTGCCTATGGATTGAGTATTTACTTTTATGTAAAGGCCCAGCGGCATTTAGGCGCTGCGCGAACCGGGTCCTATTTTGCCCTTGCACCTTTTATAGGTGTGATTCTGTCCTTTCTTTTATTAAGAGAACCATTGACCCCGGCTTTTTTTGCCGCCCTTGTCATTATGATTGCCGGTACATGGCTGGTGTTATCGGAAAGCCATAGTCACAGGCATATACACCAGATGGTGCAGCATGACCACCGGCATAACCATTCAGACGGCCATCATGGCCATACCCACGACAAAGAGGTAAAGACAGATCACAGCCATTTCCATAATCACAAACCCATGGCCCATGACCACGATCACACACCGGATTTACACCACCGCCACCAGGATTGAATTTTATTTGCTCTGCCGGGTTACGGCTTTTACTTCATTTGAGAGGGGAGCCAAAGGGCCAAATCCGGCCAAATAAATACCAGTATCACACCAATAATCAGGATAAGGACAAAAGGTATTACACTTTTAATAATCAAAGAAAGGGGCTCATTCAATATACCTTTGACAGTGAATATGTTGAGCCCGACCGGAGGAGTCAGTAGCGCTGTTTCGATCAGCATCATTAAAATCACCCCAAAGACCACTGTATCCACACCCAGGGCCGGCAGCATAGGGGCAATAACAGGCACAGTCAAAACAGTTATGGAGCCGCCATCCAGAAACATGCCAAGCACCAGAATAAAAAGAACGATACAAAGCAAAACCAAGGAATTAGGCAACCCGGAACTTACTATCGCCTCGGTGAGGGTTGACGGTACCTGTAACAACGTGATCACATTGGACATGACAAGCGCACCGATCATGATCATCAAAATCATTGTGGATAGCACGCTGGAATCGATAATACATTGTATGAATCCCTTGAAGTTAATCTTCTTGAAAATCAAGGCGCAAAAAAGACTGTAAATGACCAGAATAGCCCCGGCCTCGGTGGGAGTAGCCAGACCTGTATAGATGCTGCCCAAAACAAAAACCGGCCCTAAAAGAATAATAACCGATTTTTTAAGCGAAATCATACGTTCTTTCCAGGTGTAAGATACCGGCTGATACTTACCGGTGATTTTACAATTTATAATAACATAGGCACTGAACAGACCCACCAGTATTGCACCCGGTATTACACCAGCCAGAAAAAGTTCGCCCACTGAGGTGTCTGTTAAAAAACCATAAACAATAAAACCTATGCTGGGCGGGATTATCAGTCCCAAGCTGGATCCTGTGACAGTGCCGATTACAAGGGTCTTGTCATACCCCCTGGCCAGCAATGGTTTCATGGCCACAAGGGTCACAATGGCAGTCACTGCTGTACTGGAACCGATCATGGCGGCAAGGATTCCACCGGTAATGCATGTAGCTACACCCAAACCACCCGGCATCCAACCTAACCACCGGCTGCTCAGTTCATACATTTCCTCTCCCAGACCGCTTCGTGAAAGGATAAGGCCTCCCAGTGTAAAAAGGGGTATGGCCAGAAGTACAAAATTGGTACCCGTGTGCTCGGCCACAATAGGCAGGGTGTTCAATCCGGCCAGACTCCCATGGAAAAACAGCAGTCCGGTGAGTCCAACTACACCTAAAGCAAAGGATATGGGTACGCCCCAAAAAAGGAGAACCAGAGCAAAAATGAGTATACCTAGAGGCTGGCTGAAAAAAAACATCAGCACACCGCCGATCATACTGATAATCAACAAGGCTATAGCTGATGCCGGACGAAGGCCCGATGTTACAACCTTCAAATCGCACAAACATTGTAAGCGCACCTGGATCTTGCATACAACCTGGAGCAGGCAAAGGGTCATGCCAAATGGGATACTGACTAAAAGCAGCCACATGGGGTAACGGACAAGCCCTTCACTCATGGATCCCATGGACAAAGCCTCCTTAAAGGCTTCGTATCCAAAATATCCTAAGGCCAGGATATATACAAAGCTGATAATGTCAGTGGCGATCCCCAAACTTTGTCGGGTATCCTCGGGCAACCGAGAAACAAAGACATCGCAGGCAACATGCTTATTTATCTGGATTCCGAAAGGTGTGGCTAAAAAAATAAACCACATGAAAATAAGGATGGAAATGGCAAAAACCCAAGAGGTTGGGCTGTCCAAGAAGTGACGGGAAAACGCTTCAAAGGACATGAACAATGCGACAGCCAGCATGAGGATACCGGCCAGAAGTGCTGCCAGCCAAGAAATCCGGTCAACAGCACGCCCCATATTTTGCTTCCAGTTGTTGTCATTCCCCGTCATCATTCACCTGTATCCTAATAATTTTTGCTGGCGTTTCAACTACCTGTTTCTACCTGTTAATTACCTGCTTTTTTCTAACAATCCCCAAAGTTCTTCAAAACGGTCTTTGAGTTGTGACTTCGCAAGGTCTTTCATGGCTGGTTTAACCGTATCGATCAGTAAGGTCTTTTCACCAGGACTCAGATCCAATAAAGACTTAGCCTCTTTTTTTAAAAATGCCATGTCGTCCCGGGTCTCCTTTTCTGCAAAATCACGGGTCCATTGCTCCAATTCTTTTGCGGTTTCCATGAATATTTTTTGATCGTCTGCTGAAAGTTTGGCCCAGGCTTTATTATTGATCACCAGCCACATACTCAGATACGGCAAGGTCGGATCGATGGTCAGATATGGTGCCACTTCATAGAGTTTACTACGGCGCCAGCGGGCGACACCCGATGTTGCGCCCTGGATGGTGCCACGTTGTAAAGCCGTATAAATTTCCTTTGAACTCAGCCCTACCGGAACCGCACCCAAAGCCTTGTACATGGTTGCCTGGGCAGTGCCTGAAGTCCGCATTTTTAGTCCCTTGAAATCTGACACCTTTTCAATGACTTTATCGCGGCGGCCCATAAGACCGGTACCAAAAGTAAGCGGAGCCAGCAGTTTGCTATTGAAAAATTCTTCAAATTCGTTTGAAGCAATAGTCCGGATCTTGGAATCATCTAAAAATCGGAAATAATGGTCATTGTCGGTCCAGCAACCCTGTGCGCCAAAAGAGCCTATAAATTCCAGTACAGGTGAACGCCTGCCCACTAAAGCCACATGCAATATGCCGATATCTACCTGGTCTTTAGAGATGGCCGGCATAATGGTTTTTGCGTTGTACAAAGAGCCGGTTCCATAGTGTTTGATTTCTATCCGGCCGCCGGTCTTGGCGGCAATGGTCTCAACAAATTTTTGGGAGGCTATCTCCAGATTACTTTTAGGCGGTGTGGTGGTGGCAAATGTTAATGTCAGCTTACCGGCCCAGGCAAGGTTTAGGGCCGGGCTAATCCATAAGCCGGCAGCAAACACACAAATTACGATCGCAAGCATTGGTTTAAATCTTTTCATTGTTTTCCTCCTTGTTTAAATTTACTCATCAAAATAACTTTTTTCCAACCGCCGGAGATCATCCAAACCGATCAGTCGGCTAAATTGGTTAAAATTCAACATGTTATCCCAAAAGCCCTCGCTGGTTCCGGATTTCTTGATGGTCTCCATCAAATCACCGATCACCTTGGCCAAGGCATAGGTGGCGGCCACTGGAAAGACTACTGAACTGTAGCCAGTCTCCTGAAGTTTTTCAGCAGTCAAAAAAGGAGACTTTCCACCTTCAATATTATTTGCCATTGTGGGACATGCCACCTGGGTGGTTATTTTTTGCATCTGCTCAATTGTGGTAGGGGCCTCCACAAAAATCAGATCAGCTCCGGCTTGACGGTAAAGATTACCTCTTTCAATAGCATCATCTATGCCATTGACTGCCAGGGCATCAGTGCGGGCCATGATTACAAAATCTTCATCAACGCGGGCATCTACAGCCGCCTTTACCTTGGATACCATTTCCTCGGCCGGGATCACCTCTTTGCCCTCCATATGGCCGCACCGTTTGGGAAACACCTGGTCCTCAATAAACATTCCGGCAGCTCCGGTACGCTCCATTTCCATGACGGTTCGACACACATTGAGCACCCCGCCAAAACCGGTGTCACCGTCTACAAAAAGCGGAATATCCACATTTGCAGCCACCCTGCGATAGCAGTCAGCCATCTCCGTCATACTCAAAAGAGAGACATCGGGTTTGCCCAGTAATGTGGCGCTGCTTGAATAGCCCCCCATGGTCAGTGCTTTAAATCCTGTTTTTTCAATGATGCGTGCGCAAAGAACATCGTGCGCCCCCGGCATGACCAGGATTTCATCGTCCAATATATACTTTTTTAATAGAGTAGTTTTTTTCATATTTGCTCGCCTTAAATTTGCTGATAGTGAATATTTATTTCAAAAGTTACTCCCTGCCCGCGGGGTTGCAAAAAATCACCAGAATTTTAGCAGGTTTTTTTCCCAGGCTACGTGACATATGGGGACGGTCAGAATCAAAATAGATAGCATCACCTGCCTCTAAAACATAGGTTTGGCCATCGTAGTAAAACTCATGCTTACCAACAAGCGTATAGGCAATTTCTTGCCCACTGTGGATAAGTGGCTTGGGCGGGTATTCGTGACCCACAACAATAGCATAGGGATCCATCAAACGGTCGGGACGACTGAAACCAAAAGAATTGTAAATAGATCCCTCGGCGGCTTCGGCGTGGGTTATAGTCTTTTGTTGATCTTTTCGCACAATGGAAAGCTTGGTGGATTCCATGGTTTGTGCTTCACCGCTTATGAGCTCCAATACACTTATCCCCAAACCATAAGCTATTTTGGTTAATGTACCTATGGGAGGATTTTTTTCATTGTTTTCTATCTGGGACAAATACCCTTTTGAAAGACCCGTCATTTTGGCTAATTTGTCTAAAGTCCAGCCGTGTTTTAGTCTTTCTTCTTTAATGTGGCCTGCGATTGCAAGTTCGAGATTTTTGACTTCTTTTTCTGAATTATCCATGACAATTTGTTTACTATTAGAAAACAAATGTGTCAATAAGTTTTTTTATAGCAAATTATATTTTGCCCTGAACCAGGCCAGCTTTTTTCCCGGTGCTATGCTTTTCTTTTTTGTATGATGACCATATGGTTGATGAAACTGATGAATTTTTCACCTTTCTTTGCGAACATAGTTTGTCTCATCTGCTGCGTTGCAGGGTATTTACGGTAAACAATTACAGCAGCATGCCCTGCAACTTGCAGCTAAAACAAACTCGATTCGTGAAATATTCGAGTTAGCGGGAAATGCCCATAAGCTTATAGGAACGTTATTCTGCGATTTGCTATAATACGAACTCGATTCGAAAAATATTCTGGTAGGATTGAAAGGCCGGTTACTTTGCTGTCCATTTGGCTGTTATAAGAGATAGTTCATCTGTCAGGATATGGCCTTCAAATTCATCTCCCTGCCGGATCATTCCAACGCCTTCAGGCGTCCCGGTCATCACGATATCACCGTCTGAAAGGGTGATGAATGTTGAAAGTTCTTCTAAAATCTTGTCCGGGGAAAATATCATATGCCGGACTTGTCCTTGCTGGACAAGCACATCATTAATGAGAAGCTTGATGCCAAGCGAATTCATATCGCAGGACAAAGGAACAAATTCACTGAAGACGGCTGAATTGTCAAAGGCTTTAGCCCGTTCCCAGGGAAGACCCCTGGCCTTGAGCACTGCCTGAAGATCCCGTTTGGTCAAATCCAGGCCCAGTCCGACCCCTGAAAACCTGCCTTCTTCATAGAGAAAAGACAATTCAGATTCATAGTGAAGCTGTTCTTCCTGGTGCAGGCAGTTTAATTCGGTTGATATTGCACAATTAGGTTTAAAAAATACCACCATCTGGTCCGGAACCTCATTTCCCAGTTCATGGATATGCTCGACATAATTTCTGCCCACGCAGACAATTTTTAAAGGAAAAATATCTCGATTTCCCATGGTGATTTTTTTCATAATTTATTACGGCACCTTATATTCATAGTTTCCAGACAGCCGTGGCAGTGACACCCTGGTGTTCCCGTTCAATAATTCCCTTTTCTGATATACAAGCAAGATAAGGTTTTATGATTTTTTCCAGGGCGTTATCCGTTTTTTTGCTCACCTTTTTAAAAAAAGCCATCTGATTATCAAGCTCTTCTTTTTGTGTGATCTTCTGGTCCCACTGAACCGTATCAAAGGTAATTTCAGGATAATACCCCATGGCAAATAACAGATTGATTTTATAAAGTATACTCTGGGGTTTATCTTCCAATGGGTTGTCCATTATCTTTTCCCATAATGCTCCCAGCACAGGATGGGTTCTTTTCCCGGCCCATCCCCGGATCGCGCATCCCTTTTTTGAACAATCCATCATTTTAAAAAACGATTCAGAGCTTGCCACACCCGGAGACATAAAAGCAATGACCAGGTCAAACTCCTTGTACCAGCCCTTTTTTTGAATATCAATTTCATACCAATCTTCGCACAGGATGGTGATCCTGTTTTCAAGATCTTTTGGGACATCCTTGCGAAACCTTTCCAACATGCCTTTGGAAAAATCAATGGCAGTGACGTTGGCCCCATTTTTTGCCAGTTCCAATGCCAGCATTCCGGTCCCGCAGCCAATATCCAGCACCTTCATACCAGAGGACAGC
>JAAEMC010000620.1 GCA_024225895.1 Desulfobacteraceae bacterium
AAAAGCTCTTGAAGAAAGCAGATGATTTGTAAAGAGATGGTATGCTGCATCCTTAAGTTTTGTTCTTGACCGGTCAAGATGCTTTAGTGCCGGCAAATAGTCCTTTTCAATAATAAATATATTAGCCATGCTGACATCGAGAATGCCTTCTGTTAAAACCAGTTGATATCCTTTTATAATATCCATGGCTTGAATAAGGATCTGCTTGGCCAGAATTATTTTTCCCTGGGCCAGGTAAATCTGGTGCAGACAATCCCAAGCATTGGCAAGCCCCCATCTGTTGCCCGGTTCTTCAAACAGGTCGATGCTGTTGTCAATAAATTTAATGGCTTTGTCCAGCTTGCCTATCCCCAGGCAATTTTGGGCATAGGCCAGATAAATCCAGGCTTTTCTACTGTCAAGAAGATCAATTTTTTTGCAAACCTGAATACCTTTTTTGGCATAATCCATGCCTTGCTCATATTCATTCAAGTAGAAACTGGCAGCAGCAAAGTGATAGTAAACAAGAGGCAGGCCCAGTTCTATATTGAGTTCAAACATCCAGGCCAGCAGCTTTTTATTCAATTTTTGGGAAAGCTCAAAATCTCCGCAGAAATAATGGATAGAGGTATAAGATGTGTTCAGCATTGCTATCGAGCCGCGCCGTTCAAAATCATCATAATCCTGGATCACTTCAAAGGCAGTTTCATAGTATGCGCAAGCCACATCAAAATCACCCAAAACAGCCGATAGAAATATCAGGTATGTCATGGCAATAACATATGTTATAGAGCGCTGTTCCACTTCATCGAGCACCTGCTCCATTAAAAGCTTGGCCTCCCGGACATGACCGGTGAAATAATATTGCGATCCCAGCTCAACCAGGCATTTGATCATATCTTCTGTGGAATTTTGTTTTTTAAAGAGAAGATGGGCGTGGGTGAGCAGCTCTACTGCTTTTCCGGGGTTACCGAAATATGAAAAGAGCTTGGCTTGGGCCATGAGAAGCTGAGGGTTCTTCTCAATAATCGGTTTGGGGATTTTTTCCATACACTGACGCAGGAAATTGGTTTTACCTTCTATCAGAAATTTCATTTCATGTGTCTTAATGACCCGGACAGCCTCATCAAACATCTCGCCTTCAATATAATGATGCAGGGCCAAAAATATATCTTCGCCTTCCATTTGAATGGCTATTTTGCGATGCAGCTGGTTAATCTTATCACTGGAAAAAGTCTGCTTTAATTTTAATGATAGAAAATTTCTGAAAAGGTGATGCAGATAGAATATAGTTTCAGATTCATCCACCGGAAAGATCAGCAGGTGATCTTTTATCATCTGTTTTAAAATAGTATCTGCATGTTCCATGTCAAAGAATTGTTTGCAGCGCCGGGTATCTATCTCATGAAGCAGCGAAGTTTTGAGCATAAAGGTTTTTATGTGTTCCGGCTGGGCATTAAAAATGTTTTCTTCCAGGTAGGAGAAAATGTACTGGGGGTTGCTTTTAAATGTTTTAAGGCTTTTTGTAATTGCTTTTGGCGTCTTAGAACGAAATGCATACTGCAGCAGGACTAGACTGGCTGCCCAACCCCTGGTACTTGAATGAATATCCTCTATATGAGTATCAGTAAGCAAAAGCCGATAGATATTCGTATAAAAGGATTTAATTTCTCCGGGTGTAAAAGACAGATCGTTTTCATTGATTTCAAGTAATTGTTCCCTTGAGCGGATGGTTGACAAGGGCAAAGACAGATTCTTCCTGCTGATAATAACCAGATGAATATATTCAGGCAGGCGACAAAGGATATATTCAATGGCCTGGTTGATTGATTCACTGTCTTGAACCAGATGGTAGTCATCCAGGATAAGAACCGTATTTGGCACTGCATTTTTTTCAAGAAATACCATCCAGTCAAGTAAAAGGTCAGTTTGGTTTTTTAGATTTGTTTTTTTCAGTGGTTTTTTTATCCCTGGGTCCCGGGACTTTAAAAAATGGTGTTGAACAGCCGCATAAAGATAAGACATAAACACAGGAAAATCATTATCCTGTTCATCAAGCCGGTACCAGACAGGAACGGCCTTTAAACCGGCCAGGGCATCCATTACAAGGGTCGTTTTTCCGAACCCGGCTCCTGCAGTGACCGTGATCAGCTTTTTTTGAAAGATTTCACTAAAAAGCCTTGTAAGTCTTTTACGATGAAGAATCTTATATCGTCTGGGAGCATTTAGTTTTGAGTGTAATATGTCCATGGTGTGACATCCTGTTTAGGTAACGATCATATTTGCGTAATGGTTATAGAAGAACTTTAAATTGATTTCAAGGTCATGCTGTTATTTTAAAAATGAAATAATTGGCCGTGATGACGGTTTGGAAATAAATAAAAAATTATTTTTTTTGAACTTTTTTGTTTTTACGGTGTCATGGCCTAATAGAAGGGTAAAATGCTTGTAAAAACACAATTAAATGGAATAATATGGAGGACAATGAAATGAAAAAGCTTGCAACAATTTTAGCAGTTACAATAATCGCTGTCTGTATGACCACAGTTTCAGCCCATGCAGGAGCTGCCAGACGTCATACTATTGAAGGAATTATGATTGGTACCGGGGTCGCTATTCTGGGTGCTGCCATTTATAATGGTATGGATAATAGCCACCACATCAGTGCCCCTGCCTATCAGCACCGCCCGCCCCGTCGACCGCATCACAGGCCGCACCATAGGCCGCAGAGTTGGTATGGGCAGCAACATGGGCAAAGTTACGGGCATCACCGCCCATACGGAGGACGTTGGGAAATCACACGGGTATGGATAGAGCCTGTATATGAAAGCAGATGGAATCCGGGACATTATAACAAACGCGGTAGATGGGTTCGCGGCCGGTACCAGCAGTTTCGTGTCAGCAAAGGCTATTATGAAGAACGAAAAGTCTGGGTAACTCATTAGAAAAAAGGTGCTGGTCCTTTACCTGTCTGGGATAATTAATAAATTTAGGTTGGGTGTATAAAGTCAACGTATTGTGAATAATTCAGCTGTCCATAGAGATAATATTGAAGAAGCAGAATTGGTTGAAAGGCTGAAAAGGGGACAGGAATGGGCTTTTGCCATACTGGTAAAAAAATACCGCATGCAGCTATTAAAGATTGCCTACGGAATAACGCTGGATCGGGAGGAAAGTTGTGAAATTGTCCAGGATGTTTTTGTCAGTGTCCATAAGAATATTAAAAATTTCAGGCAGGAAGCCAGCCTCAAAGGGTGGTTGAGAAAAATCACGGTCAATCACAGCCTGAACTGGAAACGCAAGTTTAAAAGACGGTTCAGATGGAGCCACACTCCCTTGGAACAGGAAGATGAAAAGATGCAATACACAGTACAAAAAGAGAAAAAAAACCCGGAAACTGCCTACCAGGGTAAAGAATTTGAAAAATTTGTCATGGGCCGGATAAAAAAATTACCGGAAAAAGTGCGGGTTGTTTTTGTTCTGAATACTTTTGAGGGCCTTTCATATGATGAAATAGCACAAAGCCTCGGTATTAAAAAAGGTACGGTAAAATCAAGGTTGCACACAGCAAGAAAATCACTTTTGGAATCCATCAGATCATGATGGAACAAGGATGTGCATTATGGAAAAAAAATGCAGTCAATATAATTTAGAAACCATCAGCGCTTTTGTGGACAAAGAACTTGGTCCCAAACAATTGGATAAGTTTGCATGCCATGTTGAAACCTGTGAAGCATGCCGCCTTGTGGTGGATCAATTGCAAGGTATCAAGGAGGCATTCAAAAGCGCGGCCGAAGATGAGATGAAAAGCATTGACAGCCAGGTGTTCTTATCAAGTGTCACGGCAAAATCTTTTAATCGGAAACCAGCCATTTTTGAAAAACTAAAGGAATATTTAAGTCCAAAACCTATTTTAAAGATCGCAACCATTGCCGTTATTCTCGGATTCAGCCTGATGTATTTCCGGCAGCCCGGAATAAATGGAATAGGGCCCAGTGCAATTGTAAATTCAGTTGACACAAATATGTCATCAGTTATGATTATAGAGACAATTGAAACCAAACACACAATTATCTGGTTTACAGAAACCTGAATAAGGCAAAAGGAACAAAGGACATGCTCCGAAGTGCAAACACGATAACATTGGCCATATTTTTTTTCACCATCTGTTTTTTAACCCAGGCTGCCATGGCCGGGGGGAATGTGAATACAGGTGTCAGAGTGATCCATGCCTCTTCGGGCCCTCAATTTATTGATCCTGGATTGCGTGATATCGTGCCTGAGCTGAAAAGTGTTTTCAGATATACCTCCTACCGCCTGATCAAGCAAAAGTCAATGAACCTGAACCGGAACCAGCAGGGAAAAGTGAACCTGCCGGGCAACCGCACACTTGTGGTAACTCCTACCAAAATCAAAGGCAAGCGAATCCAATATAGCATCAATATCAACAAGGCTGGCCAGCGCATTTTTAACACCCAGGTCTCCTTGAAAAATAATTCTTCCATTACCATTGGCGGACCCAAATTTAAAAAAGGATATCTTTTATTCAATATATCCGGACGAAAATAGCCTTTTCCCTTTTCAGTCGTTTTTGTTTTACAATTCAGTCGTTTTTTGCGAAAATAGATCTTAAATCACCCCGTACAAAGTCATACAACCCGTCTATTCAAAGATAAACACCTTCAAAGGAGGTGGACATGCCACACCAAACATATCAACGCGAGATTACTCCGGATGAACTGGTTTCTTTTAATCCTTATTCACCGGCAGATAATCGAGAAGGGTATACCACTCATCTGCCTTGGAAAAGCCGCATGGTAGGAGGCTGGATAAGATCTGCGCTGCAATGGAAAAATATTATTAACTGTGTCAGTGAAACTCCCTATGTATTCGGGCCGTTGTCCGTGGCAGCCGGGTTCCAGAGAACCATTATTGAACACTTTATTACCGATCCCATTCATAAACACGCCCGGATATGCACCAGGGCCGGGAAAACACCGGATATTTATGTGGAGCAGGATGAACGGATCGAAGAAGCATATGGCCTGCTTTTGCAGGACCTTTGCAGTACGTGTATGACAGATGGTATGTTTGATGATAGCAAGACATCAGCTCTTTGTTCCACCCGGCAGGGAAACAGGATTTTAAAGAAATACATACAGGATTTTTCATGGCTTGAATGGCAATATAATTCGCTTGGGCTCACCCGGTTGAAGGCCATGAAAGATCTGATGAAAACAGCTCTTGTGGTGATAACTCAACAACCCTTTTCAGTATCGCCTCAGCCTTTTGCGTCTAAAAAAAAGCCGGGCAAACCTGATCAAACCTTTGAAGAATACCTTTCTTGCGCCCGTATCAGGCTGGAAAATCTATACGCAAAAAAGGCTTTTAATATCCGTACATTTGCCGAAAATGCAACCAACGGGAAATTGGGATATTCTTCTTGGGAAATTGTAAAAGGTTCACAGATGCATTCAATGGTGTTGCGCCGCTATCCTTTACCTGAAAACATAAAGCCCGGAAACAAGGTACTGTATATGGTCAGCCCCTTGATCAACAAACCGGAAATATTTGATTTGGGTAAAGGTAAATCCGTGATCCGCGGGATGTTGGAGCAAGGCTTTATTATCTATCTTCAGGATCCGGGAGAGCCTGGGAGCAATGAAACTGATCTGGGTCTGGATTTTTACGGCAAGACAGTGCATGACAAATATCTTGAAATCATCAAGAAACAGCACCCGGATACAGAGATCTATGCCATGGGGTATTGCATGGGCGGCACATTATTTGTGCCTTATCTGGCAAGGCGGGCACAAGAACGGCTTAGTTGCGGCAAAGAAATGGATATTAAGAAAGTGGCTCTCATGGCTACGCCGGTCAAGTTTGACGATGAAGGCAGCGGCCATGGCCCCATGCGAAAAGTCATCAGCCAGGATTATGATGAGCTCCTGATGAAACAGATGTACGGCAGTGTCAATGTGCCTCCTCAGATCGTTGCCGTTGGCATGAATGAAATCCAGCAAGGTGTCCAGTACAGTGTTGCAGCCGGATTTTACAACCGTGCTTCTTTTACTGGTGCCATTGATGATGCCGCTCCCTTCATCTATTGGCTCACCCATGGTACCAGGTTTGGGGCAAAGGCGCATCAGCAGTGGATTAAGAATATCTTCATGGAGAATAGGATTTACAAGGGAACCTATGCTTTACCATCCACGATCCCCCAATTTGACGGCAAATCTGTGGATATGGACATATTAAAAAAAGCCGGGGTGCGGTTTTTTGACTACCGGGGTGAAAGGGACCCTATTTCGCCGGTAGGATCCTGCGTAGCCAGTGAAACCTGGGGTCAGATAAATGAGAATAACCGTCCCACCACCCGGGGAGGGCTTAATAGGACCATTGAAAAGAGTATCGGTCATATTTTTGTGGTCAGCCGGACGCTTTTG
>JAAEMC010000621.1 GCA_024225895.1 Desulfobacteraceae bacterium
ACAACAACTTCAATAATCCAATCACAATCAGAGAGTTTCTCAATGTCGTCTTCAAGATTTCCAATGGAGATCAGCCCGGCGTCTTTTTTATTAAAAAATAGTGATGGGCTTGAGGTGAGAGCAGTATCCAACCCCGCTTTCACAATTTTGTTTCTTGCCATTGGATCATTTTTTTCCTCGTCATTTAAATCAAAGGGAACAATGTCCAGGAGCAGCACTTTTACACCGGCGCCGGCAAGAAGGGCGGCAATACCGCCTCCCATAATTCCGGACCCGATAACTGCGGCCTTTCTGACTTTTCTTATCATAATTTCCTCCTGTTATGAGAGTTTTTAGTGTTTGTTAATTATGAATGAGCATTCATTTTTAATTACCAGATAAAATTAAGGGGGTCAAGGAAAAATATTTAGAAAATGTACTATGGATGATAAAAAAATTATCTTTCAATTTCAGAAAGTTATAAACAGGAATTTGTAAGAGAGGTGTTGCAGAGTTTTTTTAATTCTCTAAAAAATATTTTATGAATATTCATTCATGGAAAAATTTTCATGTTTCTTGAAATACATATTGTGGTCTGCTAATGTTAGCCTGTTATTTTTAAGCCAATTTTATAATAGGATGAATTGATGAACCTGAAAGAAGCGAATTTAAAACCTTGCTCTGCTCTGAACATCGCCTCAGTTGCACAGTTTATTGTTAGCCTTCAAAGAGAATCCGGGGATATTCCCTGGCATACGGATGGGAAAACCGATCCCTGGGATCTTGTTGAATCAATTATGGGTCTGAATATAGGAGGTTATTTTGAGAAATCCTACCGGGCATTTGAATGGTTGCAAAAGAATCAGAATCCAGAGGGGTCCTGGTATTCTTCATACATGGATGGAGAACCGGAAGATCGAACCTGTGAAACCCATATGGCCTCATACATTGCTACAGGTCTTTTTCATACGTGGCTGATCAACAAGGATACTGATTTTTTGCATACCATGTGGGACACCATGGAGAAAGGGGTGGATTTTGCAGTTAGTTTGCAGGCACCCAATGGTGAGATTTACTGGGCCAAGAGCCCCAAAGGCGTAGTTGACCCCATGTCTCTTTTGGCAGGGTCCAGTTCAATTTTTTTGAGCCTGAAATGTGCTCTTGCCATTGCGGCTATTCTCGGCAAGCAAAGAGTTTCCTGGAATAATGCCTTTGAGAAACTTGGTACCTCAATTAGAGAAAATACTCATATGTATAATGTCAGCAAGGCAAGATATTCCATGTATTGGTTTTATCCGATACTCAGCGGCGCTCTCCAGGGTGATAAAGCAAGACACCGTATAGAGAAATACTGGTCCAGATATGTGATTGAAGGCCAGGGTGCCAGGTGCGTTTCAGATGAGCCCTGGGTTACCATTGCCGAGACCAGTGAGCTTGTGTTGGCCTTAAATGGCATGGGAAATTGCAAATTGGCCAATATTGTATTTTCGTGGATCCAGGACAGGGTGTATAAGAATGATTCGTTTTGGTGCGGTTTTACCTATCCGGATATGGTGGTCTGGCCCGAAGAAAAAATATCCTGGACCAATGCAGTGGTTCTTATGGCTGCGGATGCCCTATATGACCTGACCCCTGCCTCAGGGTTGTTTAATCATACATCCTGGGATGGGTGTGTTTATACGGAATTGGATAATTGAAAAAAGATTACCGCCCATACTGGCTGAAACAGGCATGGTATAAATTGCTGCATTTCCATATCCGGCATTTTTTATCCCCTCAACTGGAGCATCTTGGAAAAAATCCGTTCATTGTCAAACCCTGGTGCATTGAACTATTTGGCGGCCCAATATTTATTGGAGATAATGTGTCATTGCTGGGCTGTCCAGACAAAAAAACCAGACTCACGGTCTGGTCGGAAAAGAAAAATGTCAAAGGCATTCACATAGGTGATCATGTTCTGATTTCACCGGGAACCCGCATCAGTGCCGCAAACAGTATTATTATTGGTGATTCCTGTATGCTGGCAAGCAACAGTTATATCACGGATTCAGATTGGCACGGTATTTATGACCGGTCCATGCCACCCTATGATTCAACCTTTACGAAGTTAGAGGAAAATGTCTGGATAGGAGATTCAGCCATTGTTTGCAAAGGAGTGATCATTGGAAAGAATTCCATCATTGGTGCGGGATCAGTGGTGACCTGTGATATCCCCCCAAATGTAATTGCTGCCGGCAATCCTGCGAAAATCATCAGGGACTTGGATCCGAAAAAAGAAATTATTACTAGAAAGGATCGTTTTTCTGATATCAGAGAGATGAACCAATTTTTAGAAGTTTCGGAAAAGCAAAATTTAGCCGGTAATACGCTCACCGGATGGATACGATCATATTTTTTCCCGAAAAAGATTTAGCCTTAAAAAATATCCGGGTTAGTTAATTATCTTCTTGCCTTATCATCCCTGCTATAACAGTAAATGCCAGTGCATTTGCAGGTATGTGCATATTAAAGTCACTGGTACTGTGGATGAGAATTGCCAACACCGATGCCATTGCAGCAAGACTAAACCCCCTGGTCTGCCGGCTGGGATGGGTAAGATTCTGAAATCCTGTTTTAAAAAAAATAAAGACTATCCATCCTATGACAGGTAGAATGAACAGGCCTGTGTCGGCTGTAAATTGCAGATAATCATTATGGGCATTGTGAAATAGAACGCCAAGCCCCGGGGGCTGATATTTGGGAAAAACTACGGTATATGTTCCCGGTCCTGTGCCGGCATAGGGGTTGTCTTTGATAAGTGCCAGCGTACCTTCCCAGGCTTTAATCCTTGATATGTAATTTGCAGTAATATCTTTTTGAGTGACAGTGGCAATTCTTTCCACAATCGGCGTATTGGACAGGAAAAGAATAGATATGGCAAGTGCAACGCCTGAGATCAAAAGGACCAATCCTCTGTTTTTAAACTGTTTATGGAAAAAGAGAACCGTCATTAAAAAGCTGTGGGCACCCATGCTTGATATCCATCCCCCCCTGGATAACGTCAGTGCCAGAGCGGCTACCATGATCAGCGCCATATAACTCATCATAAGAATGATATTCAAGCTCCTGGTACGGGTCAAAAAAAGAACCAGCAGAAAGGGAAAGGCCATTTCAATGACCCCTGCCATATGATTGTGGTTCCCATAAGTAGATGTCAAAGAGTCAAGATTATACGTTAATTCTTCGTATTCCCAGAAAGAAAAGGGGTTGATGCCAAATCGTTTGAAAATCCCGAAAATGGATAAGAAGAATGTTGTAGACAGGATTATATAAACCAGGATTCGTCGCTGTTTTCGTGTTTGGGTGACTGTCTGGCTGATAAAATAAATGGCAATATAGGTTAACAATAGTAAAAAACCTTGCCAGGCATGGGGCTTATGATGTGATACAATCATTGAAAACCAGGCTATTATGACGAGAATCACAATGGGCCTGGTTATTATCGTTTTTGTAAAAACAGATGTGGATGTTTTAAGGCTGTCCATAATCAGCAGTATAATACAAATCAGGACAGATATCTGCATCAAGGTGATGGCCCAGGAATGGACAGAGCCTCTTGCAAGCGGGGTTAAGGCCACAAGCATGCAGATCATGTAAAAGGCGGCCTTGTTAAAAAATGTTGGGTTATTGTTTTTGAGATTCAAGTCTGTCCTTCAATGCATTGTATTGAGGATTGTCCGGATGCATTGCAATGGCTTTTTGTAAAAAAGTAAGGCTCAGGCCGAACATTTTCTTTTGTTCATAGGCTCTGGCGGCCCAAAAAAGAAAATCGCTGTTGTCGGGTTTGATGCGAAAGGCATTTGCCCAATCTGAGGCGGCTTTCATGTGTTTGCCTTGTTCCCACCTTGTCCAGGCGCGATGGCTAAAAAGCCAGGGATTTGCTTTTGGGGAATACTGGATAGCCTTGTGTATCATTTTTTCTGCTTGTCGGTACTTTTTTTGTTGGTGAAGGGTTCTTGAAAATAAATAAAAATATGCGTAGTTATTTTTGTCGAGTGTGGTGGCTCTTTGTGCCAGAAGCTCAGCCTGCCGAAAGTCCCTTTCTTTTTCTGAAATTTTTGCCAGAAGATAGTAGGTTTTGGCATTGGGGCGTTTTTTGTTAAGTGCAAGAAGCCTGGTCCTTGCAAGCTCCAATTTATTTGTTGCCAATAAAGCCCGGGCAATATGGATATCAAGGCCCAAAGAGAGCGCTCTTTTTTTTTGGGCATTGGTCAATAACTTTATAAATTCATCCAATGCATCCTCTTGTCTATGGATTTCATAAATTCTTTTGATGACAGCATCCAGGTTTTCAGCGGTTTCCATGCCTTTTGTGAACCATGGGATGCTTTGAACTCGATCCTGGATTTTTAAACAGAGCATTCCCATATGGATATAATCATATGGGTTGTTTTGGTCTTCCTTTTCAAGACTTTTCCGGAAATAAAAAGCAGCTTGGTCAAATTGACGTTTCGTTTTATAAATATCAGAAAGCGCTCTTAATGCAATCCGGGAAAGGCCTTCTTTTTCCAACAACAATAAAAAACCCTTTTCCAATTGTGTTATGAAAATATCATTGAAAAAAGGTTCTTTTATCAGCTGATAATATGACTCAGGATAGATTTGGATTAATAATTGAGCGATTTCAGATAGTTTTTTTGTTTTTCCTTTATAGTTCAGATATCTAAGATAATCATAATGGACACTAACGCCGTTTGGCCTTAAGCTCATTGCCTTTTCATACAGGCTTTGGGTATTGTATTGTCGGGGATTATCTGGAAAAAGGCTTGCAGATAATATTTCCATTGCATTTTCGGTTCTTGCCATCCAATAGGCTGGCAGGTAGTCCAGCGGATCTATTTGCAATGCGCTTATCAAGCTGCTTTTTGCTTTTTTATAAAAATGCAGGGCCTTTGTAGAAGTACCCTTGTCTTTCCATAGGTTTAAGCCTTTTTCATGGTATGCAATACCTTTTTGGGTATGAATCCGCAGCAGATCCTTGGCAGCCAGATTTTTCCCTGGAATTTTTTGAATGGCATTTTCTGCCCGGGAAAACGAACCAATAGCCTTGTTCCAATCATTATCATTCAAATAATCAATACCTTTCTGGTAATGAAATCTAGACCAGAAAAGGATTGAAGCGATAACAAGCAGAAGGGACAAAAAGCAGATGCCGACAATCTTTATGGAATATATAGACCTATTGCCCACGATAGGTAGGATAGTAGTTCGTATTATATTTGTAATACCCTTCTGATTTTGAGTTGATCCGATTTAAGACCGTGCCCAGAACGGGTTGCCTGGCTGTTTTGTAGTAAGCAAGGACTTCTTTAATAGTTTTCTTTTCAGTGCGCCCGGATTGGATAACCAGTATCGTCCCATCAGTCCATGGAGCCGCTAAAAGTGCATCGGTTGCCTGCATCACAGGTGGGGTGTCAATAATGATCAAATCAAAAAGGCTAGTTAAATATTCGATTAAAAATTTGCTTCTCTCAGAGCCAATAATCTCCGCCGGGTTTGAGGGAACAGCTCCCGACGGCAGGATAAAGAGATTGGGATCATCAGATGGTTGGATGGCGGATTCAATGGCATTTTTTAAATAGTGGCTTTGATCATGGCGAACCCCAAACTCATTATACAATTTTTCAAAATCTATATATTGACCAAAGGATCGTTTAAAATTACCAGATGATTGATTAAAAAATGCGAACTCTCCTTTTCCCATGGAAGAAACTGCCTGGACAGACTCAACAGTGTGGGCGGTAAGTGCCTTTGTTATATCTTTTTTTGAGACATATCCTAAGGTATGTAAAATAGTGCCCAGGCGTTGAACCGATTTTTTCTGGTGGGCCAGTGCCTGTAATGCTTCTTTTTCTGTTAGAATCTTATTTTTTATCAGAATATTGGCTAATTTTTTGGATACTGGGCGATTTTTCCAATGTATGTCCGCTATCCGGCCTTTTTCAAATAATATGTCCACATGAATTTTTTCATTTTCC
>JAAEMC010000622.1 GCA_024225895.1 Desulfobacteraceae bacterium
ATCATCTGAAGGATATAGAATCCGGGCGTTTTCTCCAACGAGCTCTTTTTGCCTATAACCAGTCATCTCACACAGCTGATCGTTTGCCTGGAAAATGGTACGGTTGCGAACCATCCCGATACCAGCAGGCGCCACTTTTAATATGCTTTCAAGGATATCCTGGCGTTTTTGATTTTTTTGTTCCCTGGTTTTATCACGGCATAATGCCATTATCAGAGTATGATCACCTGTCTTTAACGTGGTCAGGGATATCTCTGCGGGAAATTGGCTCCCGTCTTTACGATGATGGTTGGTTTTAATGTGGATAACATCATTTGCATCTGTTGTCTTTGACAAGTCGGTCTCTTTTAATACTTGCATAAAATCAGGTGCGATATCGCCTATGTTTAAGGAAAACAATTCTTTTTTGGTATAGCCGTATTGATAAACAGCAGATGCGTTGAAATCCACAATATTTCCGTTTACATCGTATAAAAACATCATGGAATCAGTGAGTTCAGCCAACATTCTGAATTTCACTTCATTCGCTTTTAGTGATTCAGGGTTTTCCCCACTTTTGCCAGAGACAAGTTTTTGTGCCATGACCACCACCAGTTAAAGCATCTACGCCAATTACCCATTGAATAAAACTCAATTAAAATAATTGATCAATAGTGCGGGTTGATATCAGGTGAATGTAATGTGAGCCGCTATAAGGGCTTCTGGTAAATTTTTAATTAATTTGTAAATAGTGTGCACTCATCCCTTGCTCAAGTCAAGAAGGGAAAATGAAAAATAAAGTTGCATAATCAACTTTTATATTTCATAGTAAACCAAAACTCATTAAAATACTTGATGAATTTAAATAATAATTATATAAAATATTAAAATTGATTGTAGATTAAACTAAAAAACAAATACAAATATGGAAGAGTTTAAACAAGTTATTGATGCTTCGATCGGTTATTTGGTAGGCAGGACATCCAGAGCAATCATTCGAAGATTATCAAAAAAATTTGCAGATGCCGGGTTTGATGTCAGCTATGAACAATGGAGTGTACTCATCCACTTGTACCGGAAAGACGGACAAACCCAGCAGGAATTGTCAGTAACTTCCGTAAAGGATAAGGCTGCCATTACACGGCTGATCAATATCCTGGAAAAAAAGAATCTGGTTTTAAGAATACCGGGGCAAAATGACAAGCGCAGCAAGCAGGTCTATCTGACCCATAAAGCCAAAGCATTCAGGGATGAGCTGGTAGCAGTGGTTGAAGATCTTTTAATGGAAGCGGAAGCAGGGATTTCCCACACTGAAATGGATGCATGCAAAGCTACGTTAAATAAGATATTTCAAAATTTTGAACAACTCAATCAATAGTCCCAAATGATCGCAGGCAACGCGGCGGGTGGCACCTTGATGGTGGCCAGGGTAGTCTTTTCAGGCTATACTTCAACCAGTTTGTGCTGGATGGCAAATCTGGACATTTCTGCATTGTTTCTTAAGTTGAGTTTTTTTAATATTCTGGCCCTGTAAGTATCAACTGTTTTTACACTGATATTATACGACATGGCGATTTCCCGGTTTGTTTTCCCAATGGCCAATTTGCGCAAGACCTGCAACTCCCTCATGGATAGAGAGTCTAAAAGGGTTTGGGATTTATTTCCCCTGATGACCCGGAGAGCTAAAGCTTCGCTGGCTTTTTCAGTAAGATATCGTCCTCCGGCATAAACTTTTTTAACTGCCTGGACAAGCTGTTCCGGTGCCGATTGTTTGGTAACATATCCCATGGCCCCGGCTTCGATGGCCCGGACCACATATTGCTCTTCATCATGCATTGTTAAAATCAATACCGGAATTTTAGGGCAATAGCTTTTCAGTCGCGTCACCACTTCAAGCCCGTCCATGCCGGGCATTGAAATATCAATGACTGCCACATCAGGCCTTTTATCCATGGCCTCATCAAAGGCATTTTCCCCATCCGCAGCTTCTGCAATCACCTTGATCTCGTTGCTGTCTTCCAGCACACGCCTTAAGCCTTCTCTTACAATACTGTGGTCATCTGCAAGCAATACTTTAATCATTCACTATCCTTTCATTTTGATACTTGCGCATACTCTGGTACCCTTATCAATTTCAGAAGCTATCTGGATATTTCCCCCAACCAGTTTTGTACGCTCTCCCATACTTTCCAGGCCAAATCCATCATAATTTTTGTTTTGGTTTAATGAAAAACCACAGCCGTTATCCTCAATAATCATTATAAGATCATCATTTTCCAGTTTTAAGTCCATAGTAATAGTGGTTGCCTTGGAGTGGCGAAGAGAATTAGTCACTGCTTCCTGCCCGATCCTGTAAAGAGTGGTGGCCAGGGTATTGCTGATGTCGGGAATCTTATCATGCTTAAAGACGCAGGAAACATTGGAACGCTTTTCAAAGTCAGAAAGCAAAGACTCTAGAGCTGCGACCAGGCCGAGATCGTCAAGCACTCTTGGCCGGAGCCGATATGCCATATCCCTGACATCTTGAATAGTGGTATCAATTAATGTAATCATCTTTTGAGCCCGTTCCTGCGATTTTTCATCCTCACTTAGAAGCAGATTCTCAATCCATACCGCGTCAATACGCAGGACAGTGAGCACCTGTCCCAAGTGATCATGCAGTTCCCTTGCCACAAGCTCTTTTTCCCTTTCCTGGGAGGCTATAATATTTTGGGACAGCTTTTTTAGGTTGCCCTGTGTATTTTCCAGCTGGGCAGTCCTTTTTTTTACCTGCTGCTCAAGATTCTGGGAATGCCGGGCTAATTTATCCGTGGCGATTTGAAGATTTTTTTGTGCCAGGTTTTTTTCTGTGACATCCACGCTCACAGCTAAAGAGTGGAGAACCTCTCCTTTTTCGTTTCGCACACCATAGCACGATAAGAGGATATCTATTTTTCCCCGGTTCTTTGTTACATAGGTAAAGGGGATCTCCTTGCAGAAACCGGTCCTAAAAAATAATGGAAAGATTATATTATCTGCGTAGGTTTTGGATTCAGGTGTGAAAAAATCGGTCAACTGCCTGCCGATGATTTCATCTCGATTATATCCAATGACTTCCACCCAGTGATCAGAAACACGTATGATTTTTCCCTCTCGGTTGATGGAATGTAGCATTACCGGTGTCTTATTGTAGATCAGTCGATATCTGTCATCGCTTAAGCGCAACTCGTTTTCTGCTGATTTTCTCCGGATGATTTCTTTAGCAGCAAGGCCATAAAGTATTAATACAATCAACCCGGTGATAAGGATACCCATGCCGACGACAGGGCCTATAAACCGTATAAATGGCTGGGTGAGCTGCTTTTCAACCTCCTTAAAATTCTTAAGACTGATAATCTGCCACCCTGGATAATTATCCACATCCATACTGGAAAAATGATAGAGGGTATTGTTTTGATCAATGGCCTGGTCATTCTCTTTTTTTGAAAACCCGGACCAGACTAGAGGATCATTTCCAAACTGTCTGGTATTATTAAGTATATTGATTTTTTCAGGACTGGTCTGCCACAGAAGTTTAAAACGTAACTCTTTCTTATTGGAGATAAAAATAACCCCGTTGGGATCCACAAAGAGCAGGATATTTTCCATTTTGGAAAACAAAGTAGTCTCTACAAATTCAATGGAAGCCTTGATTACCACAACTCCGATGATGGTTTTATTATCCTGGCTATAAACCGGGTAACTGTAATAGACGCCCCTTTTTCCCGATGTTGTGCCCAAGGCCAGGTATGTGGCAAATTTTCCTTTTATGGCTTCTCTATAATAAGGTCTGAAAGAAAAATTATTACCCACAAAGCTGTCATGTTCATTCCGGTTGCTAGAGCACAGGGTAACTCCTTTTTGGTCCAGGAGGTAAGAGACCTCAATATCTAAAGCTTGGGTAAAATGATCTAATATCTGGTTGGCCTGGTAAATGGTTTCCAGATTGGTTTTATCAAGAGCAAGTCCAAGCTCCTTTATGCCTGCAAGGGCCTTAACCGGTTTAATATGCTCTGATAAAAAGGAAGACAATTGTCCATTCAAAAGCCTGAGCCTTGAGGCGGCATTTCTATCGAATTTCTGAAAAGCCGCCTTTCGAAAAGAATAGTAATACAGCCACCCGCCAATGGTTGCCAATAAAAAAGCGAAAACAGCCAGTATGAATATGATAGATCGAAGACGCATATTTAACTATATCCTTATGGTCAAAGTTTCGTCAATGGGTTTGAATTGGCCCCTGATCCACCATCAAGGCGCCACCTGCCGTGTTGCCTGCGATCGTTCCTCCTTAGCGGAGTATGACTTATACGCCTTTAGTCGTCACTTCTTGGTGCCTTGCATCTGACACCTTGATGATGGCCAAGGATGTGCCTTTTTGTTGTTATTGTGGCATGTTATGGGATTTGATAGTGGATTTGTAAGGTTTGTTTAATAATTGTTGCCCGCAACCTTGGCTTTGTGGTAAAAAAATTAAAAAATCCCAACAAATGAAGGTAGTTAATGGTAACGATTACATTTAATGCATTTTCGTTTTTACAAAAAAAATTAAAAGCCAAAAATATTCCCTGCCAGGATGTTGCCATGGAAATCTCAAATGGAATGACGTGTGAAGATCTTATTCAACAGGTTTCCCTTAAAAAGGATGAAGTGGAAGTGGTCTTTGTGAACGGTAAAGTGGTTTCAAAAAAGACCATTATCGGAGACCGGGACAGGGTTGCCCTAGTTCCCCACGGTACTCCCGGACCTTACCGGGTGCTTTTGGGATTTATGAATAAAGATGAGCTCAAATGAGTGGTTCAAGTGAACAAATGCGGGTTTTTATTGCTCTTTTTCTGCCCGAGTATATCCGCCTTTTTTTAAAAAAACTTCAAACTGATATTAAGTCCCAAGGGTTCAAGGCATCCTGGCCGCGGGTGGGAAACATGCACTTGACCTTAAAATTTTTAGGCAATATGGACATAAATGAGATTTCAACCATAACATCAACCATGTCTGAAGCCGCCAATGATTGCTCGAAAGTAACCCTCAAAGCGGCTGGGATAGGATTATTTCCTTCAATAAAAAAGGCACGCATTATCTGGTCCGGTATCCAGGGACAAACCGATGTTTTACAGAATAACCATACTGTTTTAGAAAAACTTCTTGAGATCAACGGCTTCAAAAAGGAAAAAAAACGGTTTCATCCTCATTTCACCCTTGCGAGGCTTAAAAAGCCTATTTCACCAAAAGTATTGGTAAAATTAATTCAGCAATATCAGAATTATCAATCAGAAGATTTTAATGTAGAATCCATGGGGTTGTATCAAAGCGATTTGACATCTTCAGGAGCTGTATATACGAAATTATTTGAAGTAGATTATTTGAAGTAGATTATTTCAAATGTTTTTTTTCATCATCATTTGATATTTATTTTTTTCATCGGATATTTTTTTTTCAAAAGTAATAAAATTTTTTGATTTTTTTCCCAATGTATGAGACGAAAAAATTCCTTTAAAAATTGTTCCTTGAACAGCATGCTGTGAAATTTGAATCTTTGGAATGTTTGCTTGTTGTCTTGCCCATTCAAAAAAAATAAACTGGTCGATTAATAATTCGTCTACTTTTTTTTGTATTGTTTTTGAAAGATGAAGAATTCGTCTTTCAAAACGTTCAATTTCTAATTCAAAGTCTGATTTTTTTTTGTTTAATTTTTTTAAAGAGGATGCAGAGGTTCGCATTCTTTTTTCAAAATCTTTTAAAAGTTTTTCAAAA
>JAAEMC010000623.1 GCA_024225895.1 Desulfobacteraceae bacterium
CAAACTGCCATGCAAAACCATAGAAGAGTCCTATAGTCTGGAATATGGGCAAGCCACTTTGGAAATCCATGAGGATGCCATGAAAAAAGGAGAAAAGGTCATTATCGTGGATGATCTTCTGGCCACCGGAGGCACCATGGGCGCCACAGTACGGCTGGTGGAAAAACTGGAGGCCCAAATCCTGGAATGCGCCTTTATTGTTGAACTTCCCGATCTAAAAGGCCGTGATAAGCTCAATGGACAAAAGATATTTACCATTACCGAATTTGAGGGGGAATAACCCCTTTACCCTTAAAAGATCCAGCTTAATGGGATACCCAGTTATATTTTTTAAATTTTCCGGCAAAAATATTTTTAACTATATATTTCATTTCAAGGGTCTTTTTTTCCTTGGGTTCAAGGGAAATTTCAAATTCAAGAACCTCGGCGTTTTTGAGTGTGTAATCCATTGAGATATCAACCGGCTCCCATTGACCCTGGATGTGTTCAATCAGAACTAATGTAACTGGTTGCTGTTTCATGTTTTCGATCTTAATCTTGTTTGTAAAGGCTTCATCATAAAGCTCGATTGTTCCGTTATCATTTTTTACCACATTGGACCGCTGGGTATCCATGACGCGCCGGGTGACAACAATATCTCGGCTGTCGCCTATGTGCAGGGTCATTTTTTCTCCCACAGGAGTCATTTTAGTGTGGTCCTCGCCTAAAAAGATGGTTCCCTTTTGACCGTCTTTTTGAAATATCCTAACCTTGCCGTCCAATCGAATACCATCCCCTAAGTTGGACTTCTTCTGGTTAAAAATTTCATAATAGGTGGGAAGCCCCACAGCAGCTTTTTCTTTTTCAGGCTCATGGGGCATTGTTCTGGCATCCCAGACAACTTTTTTTTGGATGGGTACCGGGTCTTTTTCAAAAAATAAAATCTGTTTGGTCATCAGGTGCTTAATGGACGTGTTCAAAGATTTGCCTGAATGAAGATCAAGATGTGCATTTTGAAAATCTTCTCCTGAAAAATTTCTTAAAACTAAAAAGGATTTCAGGTTGACGGCTTTTTCTTCTTTATCAGCAATGGCTTTATAGGTTACCAGGCTGTCTATATCTGCAAGAAGATAGCTGATAACAATTTCTTCTTGAATATTTTCACGGGCAAAGATCTGCCAGATGAGGGCTGATTCATTGGGTGGATAAGAAACACAGAGCAACTGGATCTGATCTGGATGAGAAAGGGGTTGTAAAAGGATGCTGGAAGGGTCGATCATAACGCCTTGCCAAGAGAAATTGATTTGATTAAGCCCTTTTTGAAGGGTCAGTATCCTCCGTTCCTGGATCAAGGTGTTTTCCTGGTTACCCAAACGGATGGAGGTGGCATCCCGGTCCGGCAGGGTTGCAAGGTTTGTCCGCGCATAAGAAATCCCTTGCAAACCTGTTACCAATACAAAGCAAAGGGCTGCTAAAAGCCGGTATCTTATCTTTTCCATTTTCTTTCTCCTGTAAATATGGTCAGCGTATAGGCGATGGTTTGTTTTGAATTGGGCTCAAGGTCCAGCACAAACTTAAAGGTGTCCTGATCGGTTTTTTGGTAAAACTGGGAATGGGAGATCTTGGAGATCTTAAAATGAGGTGTATTAAGGTTTTTTACCACCTCAAGGGTGCAGGTTTCTGCACTGAAATTGGATAATTCAACTTCAACGCTTTTTACCACATCAAATCCTGTGACATTCTTATTTTTATTGAAAATAATATTTTCCTTTTGGAATTTCATTATCCTGGGCTCAACCTTGACCTTTTGGGCTTTTCCCAGGTTCAGTTCCACTTTCTGGTCCACAGGGATATATTTGGTATTATCCGAGCCTAAATAATCCATCTCTCCTTTGGTCATTTTTTTCTGGAATACCTTAATAGTGCCTCCTGGAAGGGGTGTTTGCCCTAGGTGATGTTTTTCATCGTTTTTAAACCGTAAAAACCGGAAGACGTTTGGGCCATATCTTTCTTTTTCGTATTTATAGATATTTTTAACCGGAATATCCTTTGCCTCAAAAGAAAGCAGCCGCTTAGCCCAACCATTGGCAATGGTTTGGGTTCCTTCAATGGTATAAAGGAAATATTCGGAAAGGCCTTCTTTAATTATTTTCCTGGGCCTGCCGTCCAATTCCATCATATCCATGGAGGCCTTTGGTTGCATCAGGTTTTGGGCCGCTTTTTGATATTCTTGTTTTAAGTGCATGGCAGGAAGGGGTTGGGACCTTTCCGGGCGATTGTATGGATAGGCCCGGGCTGCCAATTCAGCGATTCGGTCCAGAAGATTAATTTTACCCACCACCAACCTGGTTTTTGCTTTTTCATAGTCTTCTCCGGAATGGTTGTTTACCGTAACATATCCTTTAAGATCCATTAATTTCTGGTCATCAGAAAGGGTTGCAGCATAGAAAGAAACCCAGGAAATGCCAGAGGTAAAATAGGTGATTTCAACCGGCACCTGGCAGGGTTCTTTGGCTTCAATCCGCCAGATGCCCACATCCTTTGTATTGGGCGGATAGGTAATCTCGACCACATCAATTTTTTTAGAATTGTCTTTGATTTCCAGAAACAATGAGGTGGGATCTATCCTTGTGTTTGCCCAGGAAAACTGGAGGTGGTTGGTTCCTTTGACAAAAGAAAGCAGCCGTTTGTCCCTTATCAGGGTCAGGTCTGCCTGGTTATATATGGTTGTTTGAACAGACTGGCGGTCCGGCAGGGTTACTAAATCTATTTTTGCCGTGACAGGAAAGGGGATAAAAATGAACAACATCAAAAAGATAATAATCATAAGGTTTGTGTTTTTTAACTGCATGGGGATTTTCTCCTGATTTATTGTTCGACCTCTAATAAGTTACGAATCAAATTACCACACCGGTACAAAAACCCAAACCAAAAAAATATGTAAATCATATTTTTGTTAAATATTTCACCAAATGCATTTGATTGGCGTGCAATGGTTTGGTATTGTGCTTTCCAAACCATATCAACAGGGGTGTGCTCACTTTGTTTAACGTCTATAAAAGCAATAAAATGGAAAATCTTGTGGAAGCCTTTTGCGCTATTCTTAAGACCCCGCCGCAAAATCCCATGACGCCTGAATGGGTCGGTATCCAATCCAGGGGAATGAAGCAATGGCTGAGTACTCGGATTGCCCAAAAATTTGGTGTATGTACCAATATGTCATTTTTTTTCCCCCGGCAAATTTTAGAAATTATCTTTGGACTCTGTATTGCTGCAGAAGACCAAAAGAATGTCATTTATGAAGATACGCTTTTTTGGGATATCATGCATGTTTTGGATTCCATGGTTTCAGATCCTTTGTTTTCAAGTTTGAACCAGTACATCCAAGAAGACGACAATGGCAAAAAGCGATACCAGCTTTGCATGAAAATGGCAAAGATATTTGACGACTATCAGGTTTACCGGCCGGAAATGCTTTTGGGATGGCAATCCCGAAAAAAAGGAACCTACCCGAAAACAGCAGCCCATGCCTGGCAGGTAAAAGTGTGGCAAAAACTAAGCAAAAAAGAGCAGGGCAGCTACATTCACCAGAAGATTGATCTGCTGCTAAAACACTTGTCCCTAAATAATATTGATCAAAATAACTTGCCGGGCCGTCTTTTTCTTTTCGGGATTTCTGCATTACCAAAATCATTTTTATCCGTGTTTGATGCAATTTCCAACCACCTGGACATTCATTTTTTTATATTAACCCCATCTGATCAGTATTTTTTTGATCTCAAATCGCCGCAACAGATGGGAAAACTTGCTTTGGAAAAAGGGGGGGGCGAAAACCTGGACCCTCTTTATGAAGTACTCTCAAACCCCTTACTCTCTTGTTTTGGTAAAGCAGGCATCCAATTTCATTCCCTTTTGGAAAACCTGGACTATCATGAACCTGTTTCTGCTTTATTTTCTGATCCCTTGGCAGATTCTGAAACCATGCTCTCATTTTTGCAGTCTGATATTTTAAATCTGGTGCTGCGAAAAAAAGGCCAGGCAGATGAACCTTTCCCAATATCAGAGACAGACCACTCCATATCCATCCATTCCTGCCACTCCCCCATGAGGGAGGTGCAGGTCTTAAAGGATCTTCTTTTGGATTTGTTTGACAAAGACCCTGAACAACATCCCCATGATGTGATTGTTATGATGCCGGATATTGAAGCATATGCTCCATATATTGAAACGGTTTTCTCATCCGAGCACAAGATTGCCTATACCATCAGTGACCGGTATAAAAAAAGTGAGTCTGACACCATTGAAGCCTTTTTAAAAATTTTGGACCTGAGATATGGCCGTCTTGAGCAAAAAGAGGTGTTGGACCTTCTGGTTTGTCCATCCATAGCCACCAATTTTGACATCACACAAGATGATATCCGGATGATTGAAAAGATGGCATCAGACGCCAATATTTTTTGGGCAAAGGATATAAATCATCGCAAGAATATGGACTTTCCCGCATATGGTGAAAACACCTGGCAATTTGGATTTGCGCGGCTCTTTATGGGGTATGCCATGCCGGAAAATACCACGCATATTGTGAACGGCATTTTACCTTGTGAATCCTTTGAAGGTCTTGAAGCAGAAGTTTTGGGTAAGTTTGCCTTTTTTTGTGACACCTTATTTTCCAACCTGGATCGTATGGCCGGACCCAAGAGTATGTCCCAGTGGTGTGAGGTGTTTCAAAATATTGTTTTTTCAATGCTGCAAAGAGATTTTTCAAGCCAGGAGGATATGACCTTCCTTTTGCAGACCATTGATGCGGTAAATGAGGATGTCAAAGTATCATTCTTTGAAGGAAACATCCTTTGTGATGTGGCAGTCGATGTTCTTGAAAGTAAGCTGGATCAGCACATTTCCCAGGGCAGTTTTCTTGCCGGCAGCGTAACCTTCTGCAATTTGATGCCCATGCGCAGCATTCCTTTTAAAGTGGTTGCTCTGATGGGAATGAACGAGGATGCCTTCCCAAGGAAAACAGTGGGGACAAGTTTTGATTTAATCAAACAATTTCCCCAGCCGCAAGATAAATTAGATAGGGATGAGGATACCTATCTTTTTTTGGAATCCCTTTTGTCAGCCCGCTCAAATTTTATTATTACCTATACAGGCAAGAGTATAAAAGATAATTCTGATATCCCCCCATCCTGTGTGGTCAGCGGGCTGTATGATGTCATTTTACAGAGTTTTGAGCTTCCCAAAGAATATGAGCTCTTTATTTCACATCCCCTGCATCCCTTTAGTGATAATTATTATAAAGCCAATACCCCATTTTTTTCTTTTTCCGGCAACAATTGCGCTATCGCCAACATCCTGGCCCAAAATAACAATAAAACCGAGTCTTTTATCAGCCAGGATTTTATAATGGATACCGGACAAATTAGCCAGGCTGTCACCTTGGAAGATCTGGCCCGGTTTTTTAAAAATCCCATTCAATACTATTTACAAAATACCATGGGTATCCATCTGTTGGAAATTCAAGAGGTGCAAGAAGACCGGGAACCCAGTGCAATTAAAGGTCTTGAAGGCTATAAGATGGGCAGTTTCTTTCTGGAGCAAGAAGAATCTGAAAAGGATAATGGGGACTTCTATGATATTTTTAAAGCATGGGGCAGGCTGCCGTTGGGGGAAAAGGGTAAAATGGAGTTCCATCAGCTCCGGGATGATATGGATCCTTTTATTCAGGCAAAAAAAGACTATTGCCAAAAGAGAGCCCTGGCACCATGTCCCATTGATACCCTGGTCCAGGGTGTCCGGATCACGGGAAATATCAGAG
>JAAEMC010000624.1 GCA_024225895.1 Desulfobacteraceae bacterium
TCGTTCAAAAATATCTGACAAATATTGACGAAGACATAGACACATTGGACAACCTGATTGAAAGTGTACTCAAACTATCGAAAATGGACCTCCATGAATCCCCCTTTAATAACGAACGATTCGATTTTATCTTTTTTGCTGAAAAGCTGATTGATAAATTTGAACCTTCGATCAAACAAAAGAAAATTCGGCTAAAGAAAAACTTTCTTGGTAATTCTCCCCTGTATACAGACAAAAAAGCCATGGAATCAATTTTGGACAACCTGATGGAAAATGCCGTAAAATATACTGATAAAAATGGGTCCATTGAGGTCTCCATAAAAAGGCCTGACGAGCATACCGCCTGCTTTTCCATTATCAACACATACCGGAAACTTAACCAAGAAGAGTTGAGTATGATTTTTGAGCCGTTCTTCAGAACCGGTGAGCATAAAAGCCAATCAGGATCGGGCCTTGGATTAACCATTGTTAAAAAGCAGGTCCAAAGATGCAATGGCCATATCCTGGCCTCAAACACATCAAACGGGTTGATGTTTGCAGCGAGTTTCCCATCTGATATTACCTCCCATTGATTCAGGGCAATCGCATGTAACTTTTCCACATTAATGATTTCAAGCAGTTACGATTTAAAGGTAAACGCAATAAAAGTCTTTGATTTGCAAAAAGCCCGTATATCATTTGTACCAAATGTTATACGTAAGTGCCCGTATATCATTTGTACCAAATGTTATACGGTATCCGAAAATTAATAAAACTAAAATTCATGCCAGTGTTACATGCGTTTACCCTGCCCATTGATTCTTGAAACCTTTTCATGATAAGAGAGACCCTTGTATTAATTCACAATGCTTTAATATTAACCGATCCAATTTGATTAAATTATAAAAAGTGTGCCCATGGAAACCCCATCATCATTACAATCGCTACTTTTGAATGTATCCACTCCCTTGATTGCCCTTGAAAAGGACAACCAATTAACATTTCAAGCATTTGATAACGATCTTTCAAAGATGTCATCTTTAAAGGAACAAGGCTACACACTCAAGGCAATGGTGCCGGGTTTGGCCATTGAAACCTTGGGAGATAATGGCTTTAAGATACGACATGGACTAAAATATCCTTACATTGCCGGTGCCATGGCCAACGGGATTACTTCTGCACGGATGGTAAAAGCTATGGTTGAAAATGGTATGACTGCTTTTTTAGGTGCAGGAGGCCTTACCCTTTCCAAAATCGAAGAAAATATTATTGATCTCAAAGACACACTAAAAAACAAACCATTCGGATTCAATCTCATTCACTCCCTTGGAGACCCAGACCATGAACTGGCAACTGTGGAACTCTACTTAAAGCATAAAATCAGACGGATCAGTGCCGCTGCATTCATGCGCATGACATTGCCATTGGTTTATTACCGGGTAAAAGGCATTTATGAAGATGCAAAGAAAAAAATTATTACGCCCAACCATATCATTGCCAAAGTTTCCCGGGTTGAAGTGGCCAGGCAATTTTTTTCACCACCGCCTGAAAAACTGATAAACCAGCTTTTGGAAAAAAAATGGATCACACCCCAGGAAGCTCATCTTTCAAAGCAAATTCCCATGGCCCAGGATCTCACTGCGGAAGCGGATTCAGGTGGGCATACAGATAACAGGCCAGCCTTAACACTTTTACCCACCATGATGGCCTTGAAAAATGAATTCATGGAAACCCATGGTTACAACGAACCGTTATGTGTGGGACTTGCAGGGGGGATTGCCACACCAGAATCAGCAGCAGCAGCATTTGGCATGGGTGCTGCCTACATTCTTACCGGCAGTATCAACCAATCCTGCATTGAGGCAGATATATGCGAAGATGTGCGCAAATTGCTCTGCGAGGCACAACAGGCAGATGTTGCCATGGCCCCGGCGGCGGATATGTTTGAAATAGGGGCCAGGGTCCAGGTATTGAAGCGGGGAACCATGTTTCCTGTCAGGGCGGAAAAGCTGTATAAATACTATAAGGCCCACAATAGCTATGATGAAATCGATCCTAAAGCGAAAAAAGAAATCGAAGACAAATTTTTGCAGGCAAGTTTTGATGACACCTGGCACTCCACTGAAGATTTTTTTAAAAAAAGCGGAAACTTAAAAGAGCTTGAGCGGGCTTATGATGATCCCAAACATAAAATGTCTTTGATCTTTCGTTCTTATTTGGGCCTTTCTTCAAAATGGGCAATTGCTGGTGACCCCAAGCGGAAAATGGATTACCAGATCTGGTGCGGCCCTGCTATTGGCGCATTCAACCAGTGGGTCAAATACACACACCTTGCCCACTATAAAAACAGAAAAGTGGCTGAAATTGCTTTAAATCTTCTCTTGGGGGCTGCCTTTTGCACCCGCGTATCTTATTTGAAAAACCAGGGAATTGATACAGATACCCGCGAAATGGTTTTTAAACCATTATTAAAAGAACGTCTATCAGAGTGTATCAAGACCAAGTCAAATTTGTAAAACTTTTGTCAAAACCCTTGTCATTCGGTGAATATTCCCATCTAAAATAGTATATTAAATCCTTAATATTTAAATTCAAACCGATTAATTATGAAAAAGACAGATATAAGACAGGCATCGTCTCGTTTTACCCCTCCAATTGCCATTGTTGGAATGGGATGTATCTTCCCTGAATCCGGCAACTTAAAAGAATACTGGCACCTTCTTTTCAATGGAAAAGATGCCATCACCAATATCCCTTCAGACACCCATTGGTCCCTTGATGAATATTTTAACCAGGATCCTGCAGCATTGGATCACACCTATTGTAAACGCGGCGGATTTCTTCCCCCTGTCAGTTTTGATCCCTTAAGCTACGGCATCCCGCCCAACAATCTTGAAGCCACAGACACTTCCCAGCTTCTGGGCCTTGAAGTGGCCAAAATGGCGTTGGAGGATGCCGGATATCCGCTAAACCATTCTCATTTACAAGAAAAAAAGGTCAATGTCATCTTAGGTGTTACCGGCACCCAGGAACTTGTTATTCCCTTAGGAGCCAGACTTGGGCATCCCATTTGGGAAAAAGCGATAAAGGATTCCGGGATTTCACCGGATAAAAAAGAAGAAATTATCAAACGAATCCAGGCCTCTTACGTGCAATGGCAGGAAAATTCATTCCCTGGTCTCTTGGGCAATGTGGTTGCCGGAAGAATAGCCAACCGTCTAAACCTGTCTGGTACCAACACGGTGTGTGATGCTGCCTGCGCAAGCTCCTTGTCTGCCATTCATACAGCGGTGATGGAACTTGCAAGCAATCGTTGCGACATGTCTATTACAGGCGGTGTGGATTCCCTCAACGATATTTTCATGCATATGTGTTTTTCCAAAACCGGCGTACTTTCGCATACCAGTGATGCCAAACCCTTTTCCAAGGATGCCGACGGAACGGTTTTAGGGGAAGGAATAGGTATGCTGGTATTAAAACGGCTAAAGGATGCCCAAAAGGATAATGACCGGATTTATGCGGTCATTAAAGGAGTGGGAACATCCAGTGACGGAAGGACAGCTGCCATCTATGCACCGGATGCCCGGGGGCAACTCAAGGCACTGCATGAAGCATACAACCAGGCCGATATTGATCCGGCTACGGTTGAACTTTTAGAGGCCCATGGAACAGGTACCCGGGTGGGTGATAAGGTAGAATTTGATGCCTTGAAAGAATGCTTTGGGTGTGAGAACCAAAACAATTATTGTGCCATTGGCTCTGTTAAATCAATGCTCGGCAGCAAAAAGGCGCCGGCCGGTGCTGACGGCATCATAAAATAGGCGATCAGTCTATACAACAAGGTGCTTCCCCGAACCCTGACAGCGGATATTCCAGGCCCGGCGCTTAA
>JAAEMC010000625.1 GCA_024225895.1 Desulfobacteraceae bacterium
AAGGTTGTATTGTTTTTATGGCCGGGGATCTTTAGAGTCACTGTGATGGAGCCTGTTTCAAGCTTTTGAAATCCTTGGTTTACAAATCGAAGCCCGCCTGCAGAAATCTCAAGCAAATGAATCTCTTTTTGCTTAAACCTGATCTTAAGTGCGTCTCTCTTCTCAAACAGATATCGGAAAGTCTGGCGTCTTTCCTCGCCTTTATAATCGCCAGATTCGGCTTGGTTATTTTCATTTTCCAAAGTCAAATAAAAGCCTCCGGTTAAATTTGATGCTTTTAATTTAGCATTAAGATGTCTCTTTTCAAAAGGAATAAACCCATTTGGATCTATATGAACTTATAAAATGATTTTATCAAAAAGAAGCCTGATTGTCATGTTTACTGAAATTTTTATATAAATAAGCAAATCTGTTTTTTGCATAAAAGAAAGATTGATCACCACCGGCTCAATTTGGTATGGTTTGCAGCGATTGTTTGCCTTTTGTGAATGTAATGAAAAATGAGTTAAAAATCTGGAGTGATAATGAAAATTAATCATGCCTTTGTGTTTTTTTCCCTTGTATTTTGTTTAGCGCTTTCAGGATGTAGTGATACAGATCAGAAAAATAATGAAACATCCTCTTCAACCCTTCCTTCTGTTGACCAGCAGATATTAAAAAGAGAATATGCAGAACTGCCGGATAATATCAATTGGCTGACCAACATGGATGATCAGGTATTTTCTTCGCCCAATGCAAAAAAAGGCGGCACCTTTCGCGGCGGTCTTTTGAGCTTTCCTTTAACCTTTCGGGTGGTGGGGCCTGATTCCAACAGCGGGTTTAGAAGCACTATACTGGACAACCAGCTTGGATTGATTAACGATCACCCCAATACAGGCAATATTATCCCGGAACTGGCCACTCACTGGGCATTTGATCCGGATAATAAGACTATGTATTTTAAGCTGGATAAAAAGGCCAAATGGTCGGACGGGCATCCGGTGGATGCCTGGGATTTCAAATATACCCTGGAATTTATGCGGTCAGAGCATATTATTGCACCCTGGTATAATGATTTTTATTCCCGGGAGATTGATTCGGTAATTGTATATGACGATCATACCCTGGCAGTGAAAGCCAGCAAAGCTGTTCCGGATTTGTATATGTATCTGGCAATCCGCCCCATTGCCGAGCATTATTACGGCAAACTGGAATCCGGTTTTGTTCATAAATATAATTGGAAGATTGCGCCAAATACCGGTGCGTACAAGATCAGTGATTTTAAAAAAGGTAAATACGTTAAACTTAAAAGAAAAAAGGATTGGTGGGCCAAGGACAACCGGTATTTTAAAAACAGGTTTAATGTGGATTATGTCGTATATGAAGTGATTCGCGATTTTAATCTTCTATGGGAGCATTTTAAAAAGGGGAATTTAGATGTCTTCGGCCTTACCCTGCCAAAATACTGGCATCAAAAATCCAAAACCAGGGTGTTTGAAAATGGGTATGTAAATAAAATATGGTTTTTTAATGACATGGAAAGATCAGGCCGGGGCATGTTTTTAAATCAGGCCGGCGAGATATTTAAAGACAGGCAGCTTTGCATTGCATTTGCCCATGCCATGAATATCGAAAAAGTGATCGAAAAAGTGTTGAGAAAAGATTATTTCAGGCTTGCCCAGGCCTTTTTTGGGTATGGCGAGTATACCGATTACACCATTGCCCCAAGAGATTACGATATAAAAAAAGTGGAAGATATTATGACCAATGTCGGATGGAAGCGGGGCAAAGACGGCATCTGGGAAAAGGAGGGCAGGCGCTTTTCCGTTAAAGTGACCTATAGTCTGGAAGAGCACACACCACGGATAGTGGTGTTAAAAGAAGATGCACAAAAAGCCGGTGTAGAGATCGTATTGGATAAGCTGGATAATACGGCAGCATTTAAAAAGATTTTAGAAAAAAAGCATGATGTGGCATGGATGGCCTGGAGTACCAATCTTCGCCCATCCTATTGGCAGGGATGGCACTCTGACAATGCCAATAAGACCCAGACAAATAATATTACCAATACTGATGAACCAGCACTTGATGAACTCATTGATCAATACCGCGCCAGCCTAAATGCGGTTGAACGGGCTGATCTTTCAAAGAAAATACAGAAACTTATTCATGAGACAGGCGCCTTTGTGCCGACCTTTATGATTCCCTATATTCGGCAGGGATACTGGCGGTGGGTGCAGCTTCCCGAATTTCACGGTACCAAAAGATCGGAAACCCTTTTTGATCCCTTTAATACAAGCTATGGAGGACTTATGTGGCTTGATGAGAAAATAAAGGCTGAGACCAAAAAGGCCATGAAGGAGAAAAAAAAATTTACGCAGCAGGTTATCAAGGATGAACAATTCAAGGTTGGGGTCCAAAACTGATGGAAGATACTATTTTAAAGATAGAGGACCTGGTGGTGGCCTTTGATACGGAACAGGGCGTTGTCCATGCAGTGGATGAGATTGATTTTACGGTTCAAAAAGGTAAAATCCTGGGGCTTGCCGGAGAATCCGGCTGTGGGAAAAGCGTCACCGCCCTAAGTATCATGCGCCTTCTTCCCAAGCCTGTTTCGCAAATTGTAAGAGGAAATGCCTGGTTCCATGATCTTAACATTTTTAAACTGCCGGCAGAAGAAATGCACAATATCCGGGGAAAAAAAATATCCATGATTTTCCAGGAACCCATGACTGCTTTAAATCCGGTTCATGGGATAGGCAAACAGTTAAAAGAAATTTTCCAGCTTCATTTTCCTGAAATGACATCAGAGCAAATGACAGCGCAATCCATTGAAATGCTTGAAAAAGTAGGCATTCCTGATCCGGACAAGGTCATTAAAAAATATCCCCATCAATTATCAGGCGGCATGCGTCAACGGGTGATGATTGCCATGGCTCTTGCTTGTGAACCGGAGATTCTGATTGCAGATGAGCCCACCACAGCACTGGATGTAACTGTCCAGGCCCAGATACTGGACTTGATCAAGGGCTTGCAGAAAACATCTGATATGTCTGTGATTCTGATTACTCATGATCTGGGCGTTATTGCAGAGAATTGTGATGATGTAGTGGTAATGTATGCCGGTAGAATTGCAGAAAAAGCAGATGTAAAAACTCTTTATAAAAATCCCAGACACCCCTATACCAAAGGTCTTTTAAACTCAATTCCCGCTATGACCAAAACATCAAAAACCATTTTGCCCACCATAACTGGGAATGTTCCCTCATTATTGAAGATGCCGGATGGATGCCGGTTTTTTGGCCGATGTCCCATAAGACAAGATGATTGCCGAAAAGTTGTGCCCCGGGAAAAACACATTGGGCAAAATCACACGGCAGCTTGCTTTCTGTGCTAATGGTTAAACCCTTTGATCAGGTCATTTTTTTAAATTTTTCCTTGATTTTTGTTATAAAGCTTATAATAATCGGGCCAAACCATCAGGTTTTGCGTATTGAAGTTTCGTTCTAAAGGCACGACCCATAAGTTATTGCGGCAAGACCTTAGTTTGAAACACAATTTATTAACTCAAGTAAGGAGATTGTCACAATGGCGAATGGGATAGTAAAATGGTTTAATGATGCAAAAGGTTATGGCTTTATTGAACAAGAAGATGGACCGGATGTGTTTGTACATCATTCAGGTATAAATGCCAGTGGTTTCAAGTCACTCAATGAAGGCGACCGTGTCACATTTGACGTGGAAGAAGGGCAAAAAGGACCGACTGCAGTCAATGTAACCATGGATTAAAATATAGCCAATATGGGGAATTTACATGAACTGAAAAACCCTTGGCCGTATGCAAAAAATTAAGCATGTCTGCAATCATTCCAATAAACGTAATTAGCTTTTCACTGGCTGCGAATCAAAAACTGGCAGAGCAAACATGCTTTCTTTTTCCAAATGCACTCTAAAAACAGACGATTAAAACCTGCTTATTGAAAAGGGTTTTATGTCAATTTCAGGGGCTTTTCCGTAAATCATATCGCAGACCGCCTTGCCGGTACCTGTTGCCATGGTCAGACCCAGCATGCCATGACCGGTTGCGATGATCAGATTCTTTTGAAAAGGTGCCCAGTCTATTATGGGCAGGTCATCAAAGGTCATAGGTCGCAATCCTGCCCATTCTTCAACCACCGGGGTTCCAATGGGAGTTTTTAAATATTGATTAGCGCCGTTTAGTATTTTCTTGAGGCGGGCATTATTCAATTCCTGGTTGAATCCTGAAAACTCCATGGTTCCTCCGAGGCGATACCCGCTTTTCCAGGGGGTAGCCACCATGTTACGCTCATATAAGAGACAGGGGATGGAAGGACAGTTTTCCGGTCTTTCCATGGTGATGCTGTAACCTTTACCGGGCTGTACAGGCAGGTTTAATTTCAGCTGGTTTACAAGCTCGGATGTCCAGGCACCCGTAGCCATGATAAAGGTATCTGCCGTATAAGTTCCTTTGCTGGTTCTGACTCCTTTAATTGTACTGCCTGAAATATCAAATCCCTTCATCCGGCAGTTTTCTTCAACATGGATTCCTTTTTCAAGCAATGCCTTTTTCCAGGATTCCACGAGCATTTCAGGCTTCAAATGCCAGTCGGTCGTATTATGCCATGCACCGGCAATATCTTTTCGTAAGGCAGGCTCCAATTCCTGCAGTTGTCTGCCGGAAATCTTTGTTGCATCAAAGGAGAAATTTTTCAAAAAGGAATTGGTGACTTCATATTTTTTAAAGTTTTTTCCTTTTTTAAAAACCATAAGAATACCTTTTTTTTCAAAATCACAATCCAGTTCATCCCCTGAAAGCAACTCATTAAAGAGGGCAAGAGAGTATTTTAAAATTTTTTCTTTGGCATTGGATGCGGATTCCATGTGATTGGGATTGCATTTGTTGGCAAATTTCAACAGCCAGATCAGAAACGAAAAATCTGCTCTTGGTTTAATATGCAAGGGTGAGGTTCTTGTGGCCATACGGATAATTTCATGTTTGATCACTCCAGGCGCGCAAAGGGGAATAACCCCGGAAAAATGAAGTAGACCGCAATTACCATGGGAGGCACCTGCTCCAATTTCATCTTTTTCCATAATTTTTACCTTGGCACCTTTTTGTGCCAGATAGTGTGCACAGGCAAGGCCGATGATCCCACCACCAATAATAATAATATCTGTATTAGTTTTCATGCTTTTAACACTTCCTTTGTGCTTTCATTTTACAATTTTCAAAACAAAATGACATTATGCCGATTTTATAAAATTTTCAATTCTAAATTTAATTTTGGGTCATCCCCAATGTTGCCAACATCTGTGGAATCCTTAATTGTCTTAAAATTAAAAAGGCTTTTGTATTGTTTACTATATTTTATGGAGCTTGATCACGTTTTTTTATGCACCAGTGGGGTTATTTTATCTGGAAAACAGAGTGTTTTGTGATATATAAATTCAAATGTTATTATCCTTGTCACTTACTTGCGACATTGATAAAAACAAACTAAATCAAATTGTTTAAATGGACAATCTATTGAATACTGAACCAACCAGCACGCTTCAGGGCCTGTGGGCAAAAACAGCACAAGGCAGTTCTGATTTCTATGAGTTTAAAGGGGACAGGTTTTCTGATGTAGCCGTTATAGGCGGCGGGTACACAGGGCTAAGTGCTGCACTGCACCTGGCTCAAAAAGCATGTACTGTAACTCTTTTAGAGGCAAATCATATTGGTTTTGGCGGGGCCGGCAGAAATGTGGGTTTAGTCAATGCCGGGTTGTGGCTGATGCCCGATGATGTGGTAAAAAATGTTGGGCATGAATTTGGAGAGCGTCTGGTTACAGAGCTGGGTAATTCACCAGACCTGGTCTTTTCGCTGATAGATGAACATGATATCCAATGCGAGGCTGTTCGAAAGGGAACCCTGCATTGTGCCCATTCTTTATCCGGCTTCAATGCCTTAAAGCAGCGCAAGATCCAGTGGCAGCAGCGTGGCGCGCCTGTCCAATTGCTGGATAAAGCAGATGCAGATCCCTTGATTGGCAGTCATGAATTTCATGGGGCATTGCTGGATCTTAGAGCCGGTACCATCCAGCCATTGTCATATGCCTTAGGCCTCGCCAGGGCTGCGGATAATAGCGGAGCAGATCTTTTTGTCCATTCCCCGGTTACAGGGATTAAAAGAAAAAATGGTAAATACCATATAACCACATCAAAAGGGACGCTGACTGCAAAAGCTGTGATCCTGGCATGCCAGGGATATGCGCAAGACGGAGTTAAAAATAATTTAAAGGCCCTGGTGCCGTTTAATTATTTTCAATTTTCTACCAAACCCTTATCTGAAGCTGAGTTAAAAACGATTCTTCCTAAAAAGCATGGGGCCTGGGATACAGATACGATTCTTTCTTCTTTCAGGCTGGACAAAGACGGGCATTTGATTGTCGGCAGCGTGGGGAATATTGAAGGCATTGCAAAAAAGATTCATAAGGCCTGGGCGCTTCGAAGTATTAAAAAGGTTTTTCCCCAGATACGAACTATTGAATTTGAATTCGGGTGGTACGGCACAATTGCCATGACAAGCGGCCATATACCAGGTTTCCAAATACTGGGACCGGATTTTATCAGCGTTACAGGCTATAATGGCCGTGGTATAGGGCCGGGAACCTATTTTGGAAAGGCCATGGCGCAATATCTTTTAGAGCATGATAAAAAGTTGGTTCCTTTACCTGCTCAAAAATTAAAACCCATATTTTCCAGAGAACTGCGGGGTTTGTTCTATGAAACCGGTGCCCGAATGTATCATTTGATTCAAAGAAGGATTTAATATCGCTTATGGCATTACTTACGGTTAATAATTTGAAAAAA
>JAAEMC010000626.1 GCA_024225895.1 Desulfobacteraceae bacterium
AGACATGGTTGCCGGAAGATTCCACCAGGTATAAAAAATCTACAAGCTCTTTTAAATATACCTGGCTGAGCTTGACCTTCACCCTGGCCACCTTGTATTTTGAATCTTCAATATCCCTTGTAAAGGGTTTCATATAGTCTACATTGTCTTTAACACCACATTTTTTTGCCTCTGTATCCAAAAACAGGAAAAGGGAAAAACTTTTATTTCTTTTTAAGATGGCCTCTTTCTGGCCCTGGATATCAACTGATACAGCCCGGTATTGTTGCCTGAGCTTTTCCATCTCATCCAGCCGCTCCATTTTTATTTTCTTTGTATTGATCAAGTCCTGCCTAGCATCAATGGCTGGAAAATAAAAAAATTGTACCAGAATGAATACTGCCAGAAAAACAGCACCGACCATTAATACATTTTTATCCCGTTTTGAAAGGTTCAGCATATTTTTATTTTATGTCCATCCTATATCTCAATCTGAAATTTGAAATGTATCCTTCTGTCTTTTTTATCTGAGGTTGCACTGCTGATATCCACCTTTTTAAAAAGTGCAGACGATTCCAGACTGCTTTTTATTTTATCCACATTGTTGTAATCATCTGTGGAACCGGAAATCAAAAGGCGTCCCTTATTAAGATTCAATCGAGAAAACTCAATGTCCACCCTGGAAGGAATCGTGGTTGATAATTCAAAAAGCACCTCAATGGCTTGGACATCCTTTACCTGATTGACATCTTTATCACCTTTGGTATCCCTCGCTTTTTTCGATTTTTGTAATACATCTGCCTTCAATTGCAGGTAGGGATCATAAATTTTCTTTTTTTTCGGAAAAGTTTTCTTAAAAATTTGAACCATCTCATTATCAATGGCCTTTACATCCTTTTTAAGTTGTCCCACATCCACCCGCACACTGAAAACCGCAAGCATAAAAACAATGATACCAATGGTAAGGCTTGCGGCAATACTTTTTACATTCCGTTTTAAAAAATCAGTGGCTGCATATTCTCCCTTACAAAAATTGAAAAAATATTTCATTCCTATTTCAGGGGTTATGGAAGATAAAAGCTGCGATGAGTCTTGCTGCTCTAAGGTCAAGACCTTCGGCAGTCCATCATCTGCGGATTGAAACCGTTTTTCAAATTCCGGCACACCCTCAAGCGCTGTTTGAATTTGCCTGGCTTTATCGGTTTCTTTTCTGCAGGAAACAAACACATTAAAGCCGGTCTGTATCTGCGTTCTCTGGCGAAAACCTGTCGTGGTCTGAATAATTGAAGAAAAAATCTTATCCGGACTCAAAAGGGTAGAAGGAAAAGACCGGACTATCATAGGCTGCCTGTTATACACCAGTACCAATGTGTATTCATTCTCCTTGATATCAATAAAGACAAAGGGATCTGCTTCATTTTTAATCTGCAAAAGGCTCACGGCTGCTGCGTACCCGGATGGTGCAACCACAGCAGGCTTGATACCGAATTGGGCGCAAGCATCAAAAATAGATCTAATATAGGTGCCAAGGATGGAACCTGAAAAAACCGCATAAGGATCTTTTGCGATGTCCAGCACATGAAAATCATGAATATATTTTGTATTTTCATGGGGCAGATGGGGTTCAAGTTCAAAAGAGAGGACTTGCTTTATTTTCTGAATGGATTTGAAGGGGAAGTCAATCTGCCTGAAATAAACCTTGGAAGAGGGGATAAATACCACGGCTGCTGAACACATGGAAAGGTCAATCTGTTCTGCAATAAAGGCCAGTCCTTTTGTGAAAATATCTTCGTTTTCATCATCGGCGGGCAAATCTTCAAAAAGAATCCTGCAGTTTTCCTTAGCCACGGCTTCTCTGAAGCCCTTTTCAAGGATTACGGCGCTCATGCCAAAATCATCAATCTCAAGATTTAAAAATAAGCCGGGCATTGTCTATGCACCCCTCTCCATCCGGACGATCCTGCATGTCCACTTACCGGTTTCCTTTTTTCTTTCTCTTTTTACAAAGGCCACCAGTGTCACTTGGACATCGTTTTTCCAGGCACTGCACTCCACCTTGAACAGGTCACTCGAATATCTAATGAGACGGTCCAACCGGTCCTTCTCTCTATCAGTCAACGCTAGAACCTGTTCATACCACCCGTTATCAAGCACGTTTACAAAAAGTTCATCCTCTTCACCTTTTTGCTCACGATACTCTACCAGTTCCTGAGCACGTTCATCCATACCTTCGGGTAAAAGCGCTGCCAGGACCTCATAGCTTGCCGTATTAATATTGACCCTGCCCGGAAACCCGAACCCACCTTCTTCACCCTTGTTATCCGCCATTCCAAAGACGGTAAAATTTTGTTCAAAAGCAAAGGGATTATCCGGTGCGATACCTTTAACCAGCCGCAATTCAGAAATAATGTTGAGGGGGGCATTGGCACATGGATAAGGTGGGTCAAGGTTCTTATAAAATTCTGATTCTGCTCCGGAAAGTCCTGTAATGGCATCATCATCATTGGTATCCAGCCAGTCTTTTACTGAATTTATTATTTCTTCCGGGTTATACTGTATTGTATCTTCTTCTTCGGATAACATGATATTCAAATATTTTTCCCAGACTTTGCGTTGCGACGAGTTCAACTGGCTCCCGGGAAATTCATAAATCAAACTGTTGACACAGATTTTTCCCAGTTCATCATTAATGGACAACGTTATGCTTTCCTTTTCAAAACCGAGTCGTTCAAGGGCCTGGGAAAGCAATTCCGGGTTTGACCATGTTTCCTGGATGGAATCTCTCTCATTGAGGGCCGCATCCTGCATTAATACCAGCCGGGCAAAATGAATCCCGGACAACGCTGCCTGCTCTGCTTCAAACCGTTCAATGCCTTTTATGGTCAGAAGAACCGATGCACCGGTTGTCTTTCCCAAATGAATGGCGGCAGCCACAAGAACCGATATTACGGCAAGGGTTACAAAAAGTGCCATTCCCTTTTCATTAAATGCTGTCTGCCGTAAAATTTTCATATTATTCCCCAGGGTTCCGGTGGGCATAAATTGGTATGCTTGTACTGATCTTTTTCTTATTCCCATTCTTTTCAAAAAAAATTTCCAGCACCACCTTTGATGGGAAGGTGTAGAAAAACTCTTCAGAATCAGAGTCCCAATACCGAAATTCATCTCCGTTACTATCCAGATATCGGATGTTCATTGCT
>JAAEMC010000627.1 GCA_024225895.1 Desulfobacteraceae bacterium
CAATGGGAATAAGTCCTGCGTTAGAAAAGATGATTCCACCGGCAAAGGCGCCGATCACCCTCCCTATGCCGCCAATGGCATAAAACGCTGCCATGGTGGATGCTCTCAATTCCGGTACCAGCTCTGTGGAAAGACTCATTGCCGTGACAATAGTAAATTCAAAAGTCAGGAAAACAATAAAGAGTCCGGCCAGCACATAGACCAATCCCACATTTAAAACCGGCAGAATAAAATAACTGGCACTACACAGGCTAACACCAATAATAATTGATTTTTTAAGGCCGATCCGGTCTGAAAAAAGGGCTGTACAAAATTCACCGATCACCTCGGAAAGACCGATCAGGATCGTACCGAATCCAATGGCGGCCAAGGACAGGTTGTAGGATTGTTCAAGCCAGGCCCCGTATATGACAAATAAATTGTCATTGGCCAGGGACATGAAAAATGAAAAGCACAGGATACCCGCCACTTTCCGGTTTTTAATGATTTTCATCCAATTGGATACGAATTGGGACTTTTGGTGGGGATCTATGTCAATTTTTTTCTCTTTGGGCATTATTTTCAAGATGATGAGAAAGCAGACCATTGCCAGGCTTCCGATGATAATAAAAGGGGTTTGCCAATTGTATTTTTCAATGATAATACCAGCCAAAGGGATACCAATAAGGGTCGCTCCTGCCCATGAGAATTCAGTAATACCGATAAATTTACCCCGTTTTTCATAGGGAACGAAAGATCCGATATAGGCTTGCAGGCTGGGATCAAAAATGCTTTTGGCAAGACCTGCCAGAAAAAGACAGACCACGAGCATTGGATAAACAGGAAGAAACCCCAATGCAAAGGAACCTATAATCAGCATTGCCAATGCCATTAGCATTAAAAGCTTGTATCCGTATTTATCCGCAAAGCCGGCACCCAAGGGGCCCAAAACCGAGGTGGCCTGATTAACGGCAATAGCCGATGTGATAGCGGACAACTCTACATTCAATCCTCTGGCAAATTCAGGCGCAAAAGGATAAACGAGTCTTCTGGCCACATTGAGCAGTAATTTGCTGAGGGTAGCTACACAAATAAAAGAAGAAATGTGGGCGGGCGTTTTATCCATTATGAACCTGTTTAAACGATGATCAACAGTTTAAATTTATCAAATATCAGTAATATGCCAATGAGAATAAGCAGGATACCTGCAACTTTGTTAATAATTGCCAATGTTTTTTTGGCCTTGCGCATGATTTCCAAAAGATGGGTGATAAAAAAGGAGATCAGCATGAAAGGAAAGGCAAGTCCGGCGGAATAAACAGCCAAGAGAGCGATCCCTTCAAAGATCGTTTCCTGGTTTCCCGCCACAATGAGAATGGAACCGAGCATGGGGCCGATACAGGGACTCCAGCCCGCGCCAAAAGCCATGCCGATGACAAAGGTTCCCAAAAGGTGGACTGGTTTTTCCTTCATATGTATTTTTTTTTCAAAATTTAAGGCCTTGATGTTGATGATTCCCAGAAGATGCAGCCCGAAAACAATGATAATGCCTCCGCCAAGATACCGGACAGCCCATGAATACTTTGCAGCCAATCCTCCTAAAAAGGATGCGGATGCACCAAAAAGAATGAAAATAAATGAGAACCCCAGCACATAGGCAAGGGTGGAAAGGATTACTTTTTGCCGGGTCTCTTTTTTATCCTCTGTTAATTCATCTAAAGAAAGCCCTGTGATAAATGAAAAATATGCAGGTATAAGGGGAAGGATGCAGGGCGAAAAAAAAGACAGCAAACCTGCTAAAAGCGCTGCCGGGTAGGTGATGGTTTCAGCAAACAATATCTGTTCCTTGTGTTTGGGTTAATCAAGTTACTCTATACTAGTCATTTTATACTTAATTTCAAGAGAAGTCGTGGGCAAGGATTATTCCTTTTAATCCAACCCGGGTATGAATAAAAGCGCAAAAAGAAAACAATTCATCAAAAAACAACAGATCGTGGAAATTTTAATCCAAAACAATAATTGTTGATTAATATTTTAGTTTTAAGTATTATTCAATATAATCAATGTAGTCAAAAATTAATCATATTTTAACTGTCCTCAAACAAAGATGAAAAATCGCCGGGGTTCACCGAATGAATCATTGGCCTGTGCCATATTAAATATTGGTAGGGATTTGTTTAATATAACCCAACGTTATCATTATATATTTTGAATAAGTTGAGATTGCAAATGGAAAAAAAGAATCTTATCATTGGAATGGTAGCAGTTATTATTATGTCTGTATTCCCGGTTTACAGTCAGTCAATCACTATAGTCACGGAGCAGTATCCTCCATATAATTACAAAGAAAACGGCGAAATTAAAGGGGTCAGTACAGAAGTTATCTGCGCCGTACTCAAAGAAGCAAAAATAGAGGCGAAATTCAAGCTCTATCCATGGGCAAGGGCATATTCAATGGCAAAAAAAGAAGAAAATGTTCTTATTTATTCGATCAGCCGAACACCAAATCGTGAGAAGTTGTTCAAGTGGGTTGGTGTGATCGCGCCAATAGATTTCTACATCTTTGCATTGAAGGAAAGACCAGATATTCAAGTTCACCTTTTAGAGGACGCCAAAAGATACAAAATAGGAGCAGTCAGAGAGGATGCTCTAGAACAATTCCTTACTGGTAAAGGCTTTACAAAAATCTATAAGACCTATTCAAATGAAGCAGTTATGAAGTGGGTTTTTTTAAAGCGTGTGGAACTATGGCCTATCTCTGAGTTTACAGCCTATTATTATCTGAAAAAAAATGGCCATTCTCCTTCAGAAATAAAAAAGGTGTTTCATTTAAAAGGTTTTTCATCAGGTCATCAATATGTGGCATTTGGGAATGCGACCTCAGACAGTTTGGTAAATTTACTCAAATCATCACTTAAAAAAGTTAAAGATAAGGGAGACTATCAAGATATTATTAATAAATATGTAAATTAATTCTATTTGCATCAACTACGCAGCGAAATCAAAAAGTGAGGATGGCATGTTAAGATCATTAAAATTATTAATAATTAATATGTTCATTTTATTGGTATGTTTTTTGGCTGGAACAGCATCAGGGCAAACCCTTATTTTCAATACCCAGGATTTCTCGCCTTTCAGCTATAAAATAGGAATAAAAGTATCCGGTCCATGTGTGGAGATTGTTGAAAGGGTATGTGAAAAGAACGGGTTTGAATGCACTTTTAAGCTTCTGCCGTGGGTACGGGCGCAAAGAGAGGTAAAAATTGGCCAAGCCCATGCGATGTTTGCCATCGGCAGGAACAAGACCCGGGAAGATTGGCTCTATTTTTCGCCGCCCATCCTGAGAACGGAATACGGATTTTTTGTCAGGTCTGAAAATCCCCTGCAGTTTAGCGATATTTCCGATATCAAGGGATACAGGGTCGGTGTTTACGGTCCTTCAAATACATCCAGATCCCTTGAAAAAATAAAGGAAAAAGTCGGAAATCTGTCCATAGATCTTCGGCCGGATGATGAATCCGGGTTTAAAAAATTGTCTAAAGGCCGGGTGGATGCCGTGTTTTCAAATAAGGATGTTGGATTTGCTTTAATCTCAAAGATGAAGTTGGAGAATATCCGGTATGCAGGTAAACACAGGGAACTAAATTATTATATCGGTTTCTCAAAGGAATTTAACGATAAACAAGTTGTTGATCAGTTCAATATCGCGTTTATGGAATTATACAGGGACGGCACCATTAAAAGAATCCTTGGTCAGTATTTTATGGAATTAGCTCAGATTGAGTAAAAGCACTGTCTCATGGTGGTATGCACCCCAGGCCAGTAAATTATTAAAAGAATATTTATTAATAATATGGTTTTTTTTATCATCTCCGGTTTATTCGCAAGATCGGCGGTGATGGTATGTAACTGCACAAGCAAATGACAAAGGAGACTGTAGCATGTTAAGATCATCAAAATTATTAACAATTAGTATGTTCATTTTATTAGTATGTTTTTTAGGTGGAACAGCATTTGGGCAGGCCCTTGTGTTTAACACCCAGGATTTTCCGCCTTTCAGCTATAAGGTTGACGGAAAAGTCAAGGGGCCTGCGGTCGATATAATTGATTCTGTTTGCCAAGAGATTAAGGTGGACTGCACTTTTAAACTTTTACCGTGGAAAAGAGCACAGGAGGAGGTTAAAGCAGGAAAAGCAAATGCAATGTTCGTCATTGGCTGGAACAAGGCCCGGGATGAATGGCTGTATTTTTCACCGCCTATTATGAAAACAGAGTATGGCTTTTTTGTCAGAAATGACAATTCCCTTGAATTCAAGGACCTGTCTGATATTAAAGGGTACAAAGTTGGCGTATATGGCCCTTCCAATACTTCAAGATCCCTTGAGAAGATAAAGGCAAAAGTGGGTGATCTGACCATTGATCTGCAGCTCGATGATGAATCCGGGTTTAAAAAACTGTCCAAAGAGCGGGTGGATGCCGTATTTTCCAACAAGGATGTCGGATTCGCCATAATCCATAAAATCAAAATATCAAACGTACGGTATGCCGGCAAATACAAGGCTCTGAATTATTTTATCGGTTTTTCAAAACAATTCAATGACAAGGCTGTAGTTGACCGGTTCAATGAAGCATTTATGAAATTATACAAAGATGGTATCATTAAAAAAATTCTGGATAACTATAATATAGAACCAGCAATCATCGAGTGAAAATCGATTTATACTTTTAAAAGTGGATAAAATGATCAGATTTAAAAAAATGCTCATGGGAATCACATTCCTGCTTTTGGGGTCCTTTTTTCATTTTTCGGCTTCAGCCCAGTCCCTTGTATTCAATACTCAGGATTTTCCGCCTTTTAGTTATAAGATCAAAGATAGAGTTTGCGGACCTGCGGTCCAGATTATTGAAAAGGTCTGCGAGAAGATAGGGGTGGGTTGTGTTTTTCGCCTTTTGCCATGGCGAAGAGCGCAGCAAGAAGTCAAAGAGGGAACGGCGCACGCCATGTTTGTCATCGGCTGGAATAAGGCCCGGGATGAATGGCTGTATTTCTCGCCACCGATCATGCAGACGGAATATGGTGTTTTTGTAAATAACAGCAATCCCCTTGAATTCAGAGATATCTTTGATATCAAGGGGTATACGGTCGGTGTATACGGACCATCCAACACATCAAGGTCCCTTGAAAAGATCAAAGCAAAAGTAGGAAACATAACCATTGATCTTCAGCCGGACGATGAATCAGGATTCAGGAAATTGGATATCAGCCGGATCAATGCCGTGTTTTCAAATAAAGATGTCGGCTATGCCATGATTAAGAAAATGAAGCTGAATAATTTACGATATGCCGGTACGTACAAGAGTCTAAATTATTACATCGGTTTTTCAAAGCAATTTAATGATAAAAACCAGGTGACCCTCTTTAATGCAGCTTTTATGGAATTATACAGGAACGGCACCATTAAGAAAATCCTGTCTGAACATCGAATGCAGATAGCTGTGATTGAATGAAAAAAAGAATTTGGTTTTACCCAGGTCAGATCATCAAGGAAATTTCGGCTAAAGCAGCATCCAGTTTTTTTGGGGATATTTTGACACGGGTGCCTAATTCCTGGGCAAAAACAGAGATTTTATATTCTTCCAGCATCCAGTAAAAGAGTTCTGTTTTTATGGCCTTTTCCTTTGAAGATTCACTGGTTAATGTGTCTAAAACCGATTGTAGCCGTGTTGTATATTGTTTGACGGATTTGGCTTTTTTCATTTCTTTTGAAGGATCATCGCAAGTTCTTTGGACACGGACCCGAATACAGGCTGCATATCGTTGAAGATCTTTTATCCGTTCATATGAATACAAGGCTAAAAAATTATCCGGTATAAGACTTTTGAGTTCATTTGAAAGTGCTGATATCATGGAGAAGGTCTGGGGACGTTTTTGATATTTTAAAGAGAGCTTTTTGATAAGGTCCTGGGTCGCATCATATTCTTCACACAATTTTTCAATGGTTTTTAAAAACTGCCGGCCTTGGGTATAGAGGATTGGAAAAGTTGCCTGGGCATGGTCAAAGAAACCTTTTCGCGTCCTTATGTTTAGGGCAAAAAGATGGGTGCAGATAGAATCATATAAAGCGGTTTGAAACGCTTTGGTACCATTGAAAAGCCGGGTGTATTTTTTTAAGGGGGCAAAGGCATTGATGTCCTTTTTAAGGGATTTAAAATCATTGGCAAAGCTTATTTCAAAAAGATACCGGATGCCTTGAGAATGAAACGCAATGGCATCATCCTTGGATTTGAACAACCGCAAAGCAAGTTGAGAGTTTTCTTTTTTAAGCCCTAAAAAAACTTTGATTGAAAATTTTTCTTCCTCTTTTAATGTAATCGTTTCTTTTATGTCGTCCATATTCCATTGGATGATGTTGTCTTTTTCAAATTGTGATTTTGCCTTTTCAAATCCCGAAGCTTGTTTGGGAGTGGTTTGGTTCCGAAAAAGGTTTAATTGGGATTTTTCTCTAAAGGATTTAATCTCCTGGTTTTGTTTATCCCGAATGGAAAATCGCATCTTTAAATGATTGTGCAGGTTCTCTTCTGACCAGGCTGTGGGCGGGACATCAGTATTAAAACGGGTTTTAACAAAAACGGAAAGCATTGAAAACAAAGGTTTGTCTTCCTTGGGCATCTCTTGGGCGATGATGGCGGCTTTCTGGTTTGCAGGTACGAGCTTGACCCTGTATTTTTTTGGCAGGTTCTTTATCAGGGCACAGATTTTTTCTTCAAAGAGTCCTGGGACCAGCCTGTCTGTCTGGTTTTTAGAAACCAGTTCCGCTGATTGTTCAGGGACCATGATGGTGACGCCGTCTTTCAGGGATCCGGGATCAAAGGCATATTCCAGGCGAAAGCTTGCCTGATCCATGGCAAGGGTATCGGGAAAAAGAACCAGTTCATCTTCATTCACGCTTTCTTTTTGAAGATCTGTCAGCTTCATTTTTAGAAAGGCGTCATCTCCCTGGTCTTTTAAAAATCTGGCAAAGGTGCGGATGTTGTAAAAGGGTTTGGGCAGTTTTGCATGGTAAAAAAGGTAGATATCGTCTTCAGATGCCAGAATATCCCTTTTCCGGGTTTTGTTTTCCAGGTTTTC
>JAAEMC010000628.1 GCA_024225895.1 Desulfobacteraceae bacterium
ATCCAAAAACTATTATAAGCGGTATGCAGATTCTTGCCCAAAAAAATCCTGAAAAACTACCCCGGCATACTGCCGTATTGGGGCCAATTAGAATTTTACCCAGGCTGACGGCTTTTAAACGCCAGCTTTATTTTTGTTCACGATATGCCCGATTCTCAGATAAAGCAGACGGCAGGAGATGTTGAAATTGATTACCAAAGTGAAATCAAAACCGGTTAATAACAGGCAAGGAGTGGCAAAAAAGAGAAAAGCTCCGCCAAAAATGCCTAAGCCCATGACCATGGTCATGGAATCAAAGACCTGGTACAAGGATCAATACAGGCGAAGCACCCTGATTATCCTTGTACTTTCCTTTATTCTTTTAGGGTCTTTGTCATTAAATGTAGTCCAGCTTTTTTTAAAAGAGCCGCCGGTCTACTTTGCGGCTACAAGGGATTTGAGGCTTGCGCCCATGACACCCTTGAGTGAACCGGCTGATTTTGATGCTGCAAGTGATGTAAGGCTTACGTCCATGGCCCCCCTGGACCAGCCGGCAATCACCAAGGGCGGTGTGGTGGATTGGACTTCCGGGGTGGTCCGGGATACACTGACCTTGAATTTTTTAGATTACAAAAAGCAATTATCCGGGGTAAAGGATAATTATTTTAATGAAGCCTATACCGGCCTTTTAAAGAGTCTTGAGAAATCCGGTATCCTGCCTATCATCCTGAGTAAACGGCTGAATTTGAAAACCACAATACCGGAATCGCCTGTGATTACTGCTTCCGGCATTTTAAACGGACGATACAGTTATAAGGTGGAGTTTCCGGCCATCCTCTCCTATGAATCTTCCAACGGCATTGAAAATACCCAAAAAATTATTGCCAAGGTTCTGGTCCAGCGGGTGCCGGTAACGGTCAATCACAAGGCTGTACAGATCCGGCAGTTGATACTGGGGTATCAGTAAGATGATAAAACAGACCATAGACACAATTTTTGAAGCCGTAGACACCATCTGTTTTGGCATTAATGATTTGTTTGCCCAACCGGCAGCCCATTATTGCAAACTTGAAACCCGGGAGTCAAAAAGAGCTCTCATCGCAGATGACGGCTCTTTAATCTCTGTTTTAAGCTTGTCCGGCAACCTGAAAATGATTGGAGCACAAGAGCATATGGATATGGTGGATGCCATAACGGCAGACCTATCCAGCCGGTTTGCAAGAAACGGCCATGCCATTCAGATTGTCATGACCTATGATCCTGAAAATGCCCGGGCCGAAATCAAAGACTGCTTTTTACCCTCAAGAAGGACCGCGCGGAACCTTGGTATTGATATTGATCCGATTTTGGATGATTGGGAAAATTCCATTTCTGCCCATTGCGCAACCGAACATGTCTTTGTGGTATTGTGGACCCGGCCCTTTATCCTGGTCCCGTCGGAACAGAAAAAGGCCAGGAAACAAACCGGCCGCAACCGGGTTGCCGAACCCAACGGCCGGAATATCCAGGATACGGGCCTGGTGATGACCTCGATCCAGGATGAACATTATGGATTTGTCAGCCAGGTTTCAGATGCCTTTAAGAACGCTGCCTGTGTATCTCGTCTCTTGTCTTGTCATGAGGCGCTTTGGTGGGTCCGGCACGAGGTGGATCCGGATTTCACCAGCCGTCAATGGCGGGCATGCCTTCCAGGAGACCGCATCCCTTTAAATGATTATCGAAAAGAATCCACCAAAAAGGATTTGGCAGATTTGTTTTACCCTTCTTTAAAAAGTCAGGTCTTTCCCAGGGAGGCACAAACCATTGACCGGCAGACAATAAAGATAGGAAATAAACTTCACACGGCCCTGATGATGGTCATGCCGCCGCAAAGCCCCAAACCCTTTGCCAAGTTGTTCCGGTCTTTAAAAGATAAAAAGATGCCTTTCCGGGCCAGTTTCCTTTTTGACGGTGATGGTCTTGGCAGCACCCATTTTAAATCGATTTTTTCAAATATCCTGCACATTACCTCCACATCCAATAAAATGCTGAACAGGGCATTGGATGAACTAAGGCACCGGGAGTTGAACAATGAAACCCTTGTGCGCTTTCATGCCTGTTTTGATACCCATGTGGATGCAGAACAGGGCAATGCAGCCAAAACTCTTTCCAAGCGATCGGCAGAGCTGGCCGGATGTGTCCAGGCATGGGGGGTTGCAGATTGCGGAGAGGCAGTGGGTGATCCATTGCTGGCATTCTCCGCAACCATTCCCTGCCTGATGCCCACAAGTCCTGCGCCGGCATCGGTGGCTCCTTTGCAGGAAGTGGTCCACATGATGCCCTTTACCCGTCCGGCATCTCCCTGGGAAACAGGCAGTATTGTTTTAAGGACATCCGAAGGAAAAATTATGCCTTATGCTTTGGGTTCAAGCCTTCAATCCGCCTGGATCGATATTGGCGTAGCCCCCATGGGATCAGGCAAGTCTGTATGGCTGAATACCATTAATTGGGGATTTGTAACCCAGGCAGGGCTTTCCCGGCTGCCATGGCTTTCCATTATTGATATCGGACCGTCCAGCTCCGGTCTTATTTCTCTTTTAAAAACCATGCTGCCAAGGGATCAGCAATACCTGGCCGCTTACTTCCGTCTTAAAATGACGGCAGATTATGCCATCAATCCCTTTGATACCCCTTTAGGATGTAGAATCCCTTTGACTGCCCATGTCAATTTTCTTGTAAACCTTCTGGCTCTTTTTTCTACTCCTTTGGACCAGGATGCTCCCCAGGACGGCATCCCCGGGATTGCCAGGGAAGTCATAAAACTGGCCTATGAACAGTTTTCCGATGAAAAAAATCCAAAGCTCTACCGGGCCGGGATCAATAAGGAACTTGATGATTTGATCCAATCCCAAGGCTTTTACCAGGAGCAGGGCACCTCTTGGTGGGAGATCGTGGATTTTCTTTTTGAAAAGGGATACACCCATGAGGCGCTGAAAGCACAAAGATATGCCGTCCCGCTTCTGGCTGATGTGGCAGGTCTTGCTAAACGGGATATGATAAAAAATCTGTACAAGCACAATACACGATCCGGAGAACCAATTACGGATTTTTTCTGGCGGTCCTGCATTGAGGCCATCGCAGAATATCCCATACTAAAAGAACCCACACGCTTTGACATCGGGGATGCCCAAATTATTTCCCTGGATCTGGATGAGGTGGCCCCCAGGGGAGGGCCCCAGGCAGACCGGCAGACCGGGGTTATGTATATGCTTGCCCGGCAGGTTGTGGGGGGCAGGTTCTTTGTCATGCCCGATGATGTGAATATGATGCCATCTCTTTACAAAGAGCATCATGCAGAAAGAATAAAGGCCGTACGCCAAGACCCCAAACGTTTGTGCTATGATGAGGTGCACCGGATCGCAAGGTCCAATAGTGTATCCAAGCAACTTGTTGGTGATTTGGAAATGGCCGGACGGGAATCCCGGAAATGGAACCTGCATATCGGCTTATATTCACAAGATCTCAATGATATTCCCGATATCATGCTGGAGCTTGCAACAAGCATTTTTATTTTAGGATCAGGCACTAAATCTTCAGTGGAGAATCTGGTGGATCGCCTGGGGCTTAATACCACTGCCCAAAATGCCATTGAAAACATTCGAAAGCCCGATAAAAAGGGTGCGTCCATGGTGGCTTTCTGGAAAACAAGCAAGGGCAATGCCATTCATCTTTTAACCAATACCATCGGCATGCGGGCATTATGGGCTTTTAGTTCCACCACCGAAGATGTCCAGGTGAGAAATGCATTATATGATAAACTGACTCCGGCCCAGACGTTAAAAACACTGGCGAGCCTCTATCCGGGAGGGATCAAGGAAGAAGTAGAAAAGCGACGGGAAAGAATTGATGAATTTTCAGCCCTGGAACGTTCAAAAGATGTACTGGAAGAACTGGTCGAAGAAATATTTGAATATGCCCTGGCCCAAAAAAGGGGGGATGGCTTGACAAAAAAGAAATGA
>JAAEMC010000629.1 GCA_024225895.1 Desulfobacteraceae bacterium
CCATTTCTTTTATTTGTTTTTTCATTATTTTAACCCTTGAAATCCTCACTGGAGCAAGGTTTTTAACAGCATCACAGATTATGGGATATCATCAGATTGCCATGGGGGTCTCCTGGGAGAATCTATCCGTTGGCATGCAGACCATGACACTTAATTTTATGCGGGCAGCAGGGCTTGGGTTTCTTCTGACAGGCATTGCCATTTTGTTTTTACTGTGGGTTCCTTTTCGCAAAGGTGAAGGTTGGGCTAAATGGGCCCTGGTCTCAATTGGATTAACCCAATCATTGATCATGACCATCATTGTAAACAGCGTCAGGACACATACACCGGCAACCCCGCCCCTTATCCCCATTGCCCTTATCGGGATATTAAGCGTAATCGGATTTTTAACCTGCCGGATATCTGAATCAGGCGATGCAAAAAAAAATATTAGTAACAATTCTTTGAAGAACGACAATGTTGCAGATGTGTAGTGGAAAGGTCGTCTTTGGCAAAAATTCCGCCAAAAGCACTACCTATCCATTACAATTCACAGCGCATCCGACCAATAAAATAATTTACAAAAGGAGATGATGATATGAAAAGAGTAGTTTTAGTCACCGGAGCCAATGGCCATTTAGGGAATAATCTTGTAAGAAAACTGATTGCAAACGGGGAAACGGTCCGGGCCGGCGTACGCAACCCTAATAACACCACCCCATTTAAAGGGCTGAATTGTGATATTGTCCATGCAGACCTGCTGGATAAAAAAAGCCTGATGACAGCCCTGGATGGTGTACATACATTGTATCAGGTTGCAGCTGTTTACAAGCACTGGGCAAAGGATCCTGAAAAGGAGATCATTCAACCCAACCTGCTTGGCACAAAAAACATACTGCAAATTGCGGCACAACAAAAGATCAAAAAAATTGTTTATGTCAGCTCAATTGCAACCCTTGACAGGCAGCAGGATCACATGAATGAGCTGTCCTGGGGCCATGCTTCTGAAAACCCTTATTACCATTCAAAAACCGAATCGGAAAAACTGGCCTTGAAATTAGCAGAACGCCTTAATTTATTTTTAGTTAGTGTCCTGCCCGGAGCCATGATCGGCCCCCATTGCCATGGACGCCTCACCCCGACGATGACTATTTTAAAGAATATTTTAATGAACACCCAGCCAATTGATCCGGAATTGCATATTCATTTTGTCTCCATAGAGGATGTGGTAAATGGAATGATTGTGGCTGCCCACAAGGGTAAAAAAGGAGAACGTTATATTTTAAGCAATGAATCCTGTGTCAGCACATCTGATATTTTCCAGGCTGCCAAAACCATTTCCCCAAAGATAAAAACACCTTTGAAGCCGCCCAAATCCGTTCTCCAACTGATGGCGTTCACCATGGAACTGATCGGTAAAATAACGGGCAAAGAGCCGAATCTGACTCGCCACACCGTAAATACATATTATAAAGACAAGCATACCCTGGATTTATCAAAATCCATGGAAGAACTTGGCTTCAATCCACAAAATCCTGTCAAGGCCATTCAGTCAACCCTGGCATATTTAAAGGTAAGACAGGCATAAAAAGTACAATCATAGATTCTGAAATAATATATTCCTTTTGAATTACGGCTTTTCACACTTTGTAACAAATCTCTACACAATTTAAACAGACTTTTATCTTTCCTGGATGATAGTTATGACATTGATATATTTGATTTATTTTTACTAAATCTTTCTTGCATACTTTTTTTTTTATATGCTTATTGAAGGTGACAAGTGGTTTTGAATTCGATCCGGCTAATACAAACA
>JAAEMC010000630.1 GCA_024225895.1 Desulfobacteraceae bacterium
AACATATTTTTGAGATTCACTATATATATTAACTGTGTTTTGGAACCGATACAAGGAAGAATTATCCCCTGATCCACCATCAAGGAGCCACCTGCCGCTTTGCCTGCGATCGTTCCTCCTTAGCGGAGTATGACTTTACGTCTTTAGTCGTCACTTCCTTGGCGCCTTGCATCTGTCACCTTGATGAAGGCCAGGATATTTACTTAAGGCTGATAGGCCAGGTTGCGGTCCAATTTGTAGGTCCATGGCGCACCTGAGTTTTTCCAGCCGTTTACGGTACGTTTGCCGTTTTTGCTGTCCCCTTCAAATCCGTCAATGATGTTATAGACATTTTTGTATCCGGCCTTGGCCAGCTTGTTAATGGAAGCAGCACTTCTCCCGCCGGACCGGCACATGACAAAAAGAGTGTCAGTCTTTTTAAATTTCTTTTTTACATCTTCAACAAATTTTTCATTGAACGGCATCACCGGTCTTAAGGTTACAGGATCCAGCTTGTTTTTTAAAAACATGAATGGGATATGACTGGCCATGGGCGCATGGCCGACAAAGATATACTCGCCATGGGTTCTGACATCTATAATGTTTATATTGTCCGGGTCAGCCTTCCATTTTGCGTAGGCATCCTTTGAAGTGAGGTAAAGTTCTAAAGCGGTCCGTTTTTGTATGGGTACAGATTGATCTGCAAAAACCGGAATCATAAAGCTGATGATCAATAATCCAAAAATTAATGCCGGGTTTACTTTTCTGTTCATTTTTTCCTCCGGTGTAAAAATGTAATTTTCTTCTTTTCCCATTGTTTAGATAGGAAAATCAAATAAATTGTTTCAATTAAAAAAAGGATTGATATCGAATATCTCTATTGGTTTTTTTAAGTCGCATTTTTATGTGTAGTGCACAATTTTTCAATTCTGATTTTAATGGCAAAATTGCTGTTTTACAAGCATACCCTTGTACATAGACTGCGACATTTGTGTTGATATATTTTTAACATCATACTATAGGTCGAAATGGGAATACGTAATGCAG
>JAAEMC010000631.1 GCA_024225895.1 Desulfobacteraceae bacterium
AAGATTATATCGTAAACTTCTCTGTTAATGCTCTTAATTTAAGCATCACAGTATTTAAGACTTCCGCCTTACCCTTTACATCTGAAGAGAATGCGTTGATCTCCTGGGCTTCTGACAAAACTCCGCTTATTTCACCAGCCACCTGGCCTGAGACCTCAGAACTTTCGGAGACATTCGCATTGACCTCATTAATCCCTATTGAAACCTGTCCAATATTTTCTGCAATTTCAGAAGTGGTGGTAGACTGCAATTCAATGGAGGAAGCTGATTCGATAACAAAATCATTAATCTGGTTGATAATCTCGGAAATTTCCTGGATTTCGGTAACTGCCCCTTCGGTCTGACTCTGGATTTGCTGAATATTCTCAGCTATATCTTTTGTCGCTTCTGCTGTCTGTCCGGCCAGTTCCTTTATTTCATTGGCAACCACGGCAAAACCTTTACCGGCTTCACCGGCCCTCGCGGCTTCGATGGTTGCATTTAAGGCCAAAAGATTGGTTTGGGAAGAAATATCCTTGATGGTATCGGTTACCTTATTGATTTCTTCGGCTGCCCGGCCCAATTCGCTGACCCGGTTTGAGGCCTGCTGCGCCTGCTTCACCGCCCTGGAGGTTATTTCACGGGTGGTGCTGGAATTTTGGGAAACCTTTTCAATACTCATAGTCATCTCATTGGTTCCGGTGGCCACAACCTCTACATTGGTACTGGCCTGTTCCATTGCTGCAGCCACTGAATCCATATTGACACTCATCTCCTCGGCTGCCGATGCAACCGTATTGACCTTTGAAACAGTACTTTCAGACCCTTCACTCATTTTTTCTGCAATCTGATTCAATTCACCTGAAGAAGAACTCAGGGTCTCTATCCCGGAATTAAGATTCCGGATTAGGTCTGCCAGACCCACAACCATCTCATTCATGGAATCAACCGTATCCCCAATGGCATCTTTTGCTTGGTATTCAAACTTATGATTAAAGTTGCCTTTGGAAACTTCCATGGCCAGCTTTGCCATTCCATTCATATTGTTCATCAATTGGCGGTTCATAAGGGCAATGATTAATATACCTACAATCAGGGCAATGACACCGCTGATACCGGAACTCAACATAATCTGCTTGTTCATCCCTTCCATGAGTTCTGTTTCTGAGACCGCGACCACAAAATAAAGATCCCAGGGTTTAAAATAATTGACAAAAGAATAATATTTTTCCTTTTCATGATTATAGGTAACAAAGTCCGATTTGCTTTCTAATATTTTCGTGCCATTTTCAAAGTCTTTAACATTCATTTTTAGATACGCTTTATCCGGGTGGATTAAGATATTTCCCTTGGCATCGCATATGAATGAATAGCCTTTGCCGCTGACATTAACTTTTTGTACCAGATCTTTTAAATCTTTAGTTAAAACTTGGCTGCCAATGCTGTAGGCACCAGCAATTTTTTTATCGAGATTCTCCCTAAAAGGAACCATGGTCTGCATAGTCAAACCATCATCATTGCTGGTTAAAAACAGCAATGATTTATCTTCCATAATGGATTTATACTGTCCTGAATCCGCGGAAAAGTAGTCACCAACATCCCTGGCACCATCTTTATTTTTTCTGCTTGTGGAAACTTTAATCAGCCTGCCTTCATGCATTTGGTAAACAGCTATTTCAGAATTGCTTACTTTCCCCACAGTATCTACCACGGAAAATTCCATGGTAATAAAATTCAGTCCAAAGATCAGCTTTCGAAGGGTGAGTTTCTCCTTTTTACCGGTGTTGACATCCTGGATTGACATATCTGCGGTCCTGGCATTAACAAACATAATATTTCCCGATTTTTTACCTTCGGCCATCAGCATACCCAAATCTGAATCCAATTTTTCCTTTTGCAGATTGTATTTGAGAACCATGGTTTTAAAAAGCACATCAGAGACATTCTGAATTCCGGTCTTGCCTTTTGAAAGAAATGTTTTTTTGCTCTGGTAAAAATTGACCACAGCAATGATCAAAATGGTAAGGATTATGATGCTAATGGAACCTATGTAAAGCTTTTTGCCAAACCCTATCTTCGCCATCTTCCTTCTCCTTGAACTTAGCTTGTTTATTAGATCTTAATTTGCAAACAAATCCGGAATAGAACAGCAAAACATGACCAGATTAAAAATCGGAATACAAATAAAGTAATATACATAGGTCTTTATTACAAGGGAATAATACAAAACGGCTATATTGTAGCACGAGTTTCGACACCCTTTTGAGCAAGGTGGCGTTTCACATTTTTAATTGGAACCTCTTTTCGATGAAAAATACCGGCTGCCAAAGCTGCCTCTGCATCTGTCTTTTGAAAAAC
>JAAEMC010000632.1 GCA_024225895.1 Desulfobacteraceae bacterium
GACTTGCCATTGCTTTTATTATATGGTTTGGCGGAATGCGGGTCATCAACGATGTCTCTACTCCAGGAACCTTTTTTTCATTTTTAGCTGCTGTCATAATGCTCTATGACCCTGTAAAGAAACTATCCAAGCTGAATACAACCATCCAGGAAGGGTTGGCCTCTGCGACCCGGATTTTTGATATTCTTGAGACAGAATCAGACATCAAAGAAATTGAAAATCCCAAGGTCCTGAAAGGGGATACCTTTGGCGTAGAATTTAAGGAGGTGTCATTCTCATATGGCCCGCAAGAGGAATCCGCATTAAGGCAAATAAATTTAAAAGCGGCACCCGGTGAGGTTCTGGCCCTTGTAGGCATGAGCGGGGGCGGAAAAACAAGTCTGGTCAATCTGATCCCCAGGCTTTACGATACTACATCCGGCAGCGTTCTCATGGGAGGGCAGGATGTAAAGGAACTGGCCATAAAATCCTTAAGGGATCATATATCCATTGTTACCCAGGAGCCGATTTTATTTAATGAAAGTGTGAAAGATAATATCCGGTACGGCAAAATGGGCGCAACGGACCAGGAAATTAAAGCGGCTGCAAAGGCAGCCTATGCCCATGATTTTATTATAGGGTTTCCCAAGGGGTATGACACAGTGATCGGGGAGTTGGGCAGCAGGCTTTCAGGCGGTGAAAAGCAAAGGATCTGTATTGCCCGGGCTTTAATAAAGGATGCGCCGGTGCTGATTCTGGATGAAGCCACATCTGCACTGGATGCCCAGGCCGAAAATGTGGTACAAAAAGCATTGCAGAACTTAATGACAGGCAGAACTACATTTGTCATTGCCCACCGTTTGTCTACCATTGATGATTATGCCTCCCGGATTATTCTCTTGAAAAAGGGAAAAATCGTGGAACAGGGAACCCATGAAGAGATGATGACCCTGAAAGGCGAATATTTTAAACTACAGACCATGCAGGCGGCAAAAGGCTCGCCCAACTAAGGTATAAAGGAGAGAACAATGGCTGTCTCACAGGAATTGCTGGATATGCTTGTTTGCCCTAAGTGCAAAAAGGATGTTATTCTGAATAAAGAAAAAGACGGACTCGTCTGCGACAATTGCAAATTGCTTTATGAGATCAAGGAAGATATTCCCATCATGCTCATTGATCAGGCCAAAAAGATTAAATAAACCATGAGTATTCCCAAAACACCGGATAAAGCCAAACTGGTGGTCAGTCTTTTTATGAAAGACAAAAAGACGCTGGATACGGTCTTTCCTATGCTGGAAGCAATTTGCGGGCCTGTTGATCTGGCCAGCAGCTGGCTTGATTTTGATTTTACAGACTACTATTACAAGGAAATGGGATCACCTTTATTCCGGAAGGTTTTGGCCTTTAAACCTTTGATCGAACAAGATGAACTGTCGCTGATAAAAGAAAAAACAAATGTTGTTGAACAACAATTTGTCAGAGATGAAAAACGAATTATTAATATTGATCCGGGCTATCTTTTATCCTCACGGTTTATTTTGGCGACTGGAAAAGATTACGCCCACAGGATTTATATCGGCCGCAATATTTATGCGGATCTGACCCTGATGTATACCAAACA
>JAAEMC010000633.1 GCA_024225895.1 Desulfobacteraceae bacterium
GATGATAAAAAAAAATATGTTTTTGTCGGATGTCTTTTGGGAAGTATTACCTTTTTGATGTTTTATTTTTTAGACGGCCTTTGGGCAGCGACTGTTGCAGTGTTTTTATTGGGTCTTTCCAACAGTTATATCATTGCTTCACAAAGCACCTACCTTTTAAGATTAAAAGTAACCCATGCGCTGGGGGCCGGCAAGGCCATTGGGATATTCAGGGCTACAAGCAGGATCGGGCAGGCTCTTGGCCCTATTGTGTTTTCCGGCCTTTTTTTGTCCCAGAATATCAGGACCAGCATTATTAAACTCGGCCTGGTTTATCTTATTACTGCGCTGCTTTTTCTTGTATTCACTCAAAAAGATGCTAACCAATATGCCAAGGATGAATAGGCAATGAATACACAAATGTCTGAAAATATGAATAAAGGCAAGGATATTCAAAGATCTGCCGACTTTTATCTGGATCTGGTCTGCCGGTATACGACAGTGGTTAAGAAAGCGCTGGTACGCCATGGTGACAAAACCATAGCAGACTATGTAAAAAATTATACGTTACCCTATTGTCAAGGTTATCAAAAAAGAGATGATTTTTTAGAGATCACCCATGATTTTCTGTTGCCCTTAGTTGGTTCATCCCTTGCCCGGAGGACAGCAAGCAGTCTTGCAAAAACACCGGTTGTTCTGACAGCCAGCCATCATGGTGTAGATTATTTTGCCCAATCGGTCCAGGGAAGCCTTCTTTTTTCTCTGGTTTTATCTGCAAAAGATCCTGATTCGTCAATCATTCCCATACTGGCATGTGCGAATATCCCGTTGAACAACTTAACCTATCCCCGGGGGATTTTGATTTATCATTGCGCCCGGCAGCAATGGGATCGCATTCCGCAGAAACTGCCGATTTTTTCAGACCAGGCAAAAACCGGGGTTGTGAGTACCACTCCTCCCTTTGATGCCGCTCAGATCGCAAGGGCTTTAAAGCGGGTGAATCAAATGAAGGTCAACGGCAATATTTCATCTCAAATTTCAGATACACTGGGTGATATTTTGGAACAAGAGTATGCTCATTCTATGTTATCCGGACTAAACAGCTATTCAGAACAATCCCTTGTCATAAATTTTAATATTTGGAAACGACTTTTTACCCAAAGTCAAAAGAGGCAGGATATGATTTATATGCCCCTTGAAGCCATTGTAGTTGAGCTTCTGAAAAAGGATTTTTGCGATCCTTTTAGCCTTGTGTCACTCTTGATGTTTGAACCGGATATAAGAACCTGTCTTTTAAATGGGCTGGATGGCCGCCGCGCTTGCTGGCAAACAGATCTTCTGGCGACAAGAAATCAAGCGGATGTGTTGGGAAAAAGCATAAAACGGCTGTCTGCTTCCTGCGGCACTCACTTTTTCTGGGGGGTTGATGAAAAAAACAGGCTGATTCCAATGGCTCTGGAAAAAAAAGGATCGAGGGATCTCACCCTCAAGGGAAAAGATATCAAGGGAAATGTATATACACTTCCTTTTGACGGGCCTTCCCTTTTAAAGGCTTTAGAGGAAAAGGTGCTGCTGCCTTCTCTTTTTACCTGCTATACCGCCCTTTCCCTTGCCAGGGGCATTACCTGCATTGGCGGGTACTACCAAAGTGAATATTTTCCCGTAATGCAAAAGGCGGTTGTAAAGGCATTAAATCAAACTACCTCTTTTGAGGGTGCTGCCAGTCATGTTGCCGAGGTCAGTACTTCAAAGTATCTTTCCGGCATGCAAATGGTGATGGCAAAAGCAGATGTTTATGGGCTGATTCCCGCCGGACCTGTGGAAATTATAAATGGGAGCGGCCTAAACAAGAAAGATTTGGCACTGATCAAAGAATTAACTTTTAAAGAAGCACACCAGGCCTCTTTATTTGAAAGTATTGGTGATGTCGTACCTTATGAAACCAGGCCGGCCGGGTGGCAAAAAGAGATTTCACGCAACTGTTTATGGCAGTATAAAGATAAAATAGTGATAAAATCATAACAGCAAAAAAAGATGTTAGAAAGGTAAGAAACCATGGCATTTAAACAGATTATCAACACAACCAAATCCCATTATTCACAAAAGATTCAAACCCATGGTTCAAATTATAAAGGGGTTGACTGGGGATCAAAGCAGGGTCAGAAGATTAGGTTTGAACAGCTTTTAAGATTCCTTAACCTGGATGAAAACATAACCATAATAGATTACGGGTGCGGTTATGGTGCATTGCTGGATGTGCTGAGTGCCAAGCATTTTAAGGGGACTTATCAAGGGTATGATATCTCAGCCGCCATGATACAAAAAGCAAAAACCCGGCAGACTTCAGGCCAATTTCATTTATCTTTTACCTCGGATGCCGCTCAATTGAAAACATCTGACTACACCCTGACCAGTGGTATTTTCAATGTAAAACTTGAAACCCCGGATGACCAGTGGTTGCCCTATATTCTGCATACCTTGGAGAAAATTGCGGATTTAAGCCGCAAGGGGTTTGTTTTTAATGCCTTAAGCAGTTATGCTCCTCTTGAATCCAGAGAAGAGGATCTTTATTATGCCGATCCCGGCTTTTTATTTGATCATTGCATGAAAACATTTTCCGGTGCGGTTGCCATGTCCCATGATTATCCCCTGCAGGATTTTACCATTTTTGTAAATCTTAAACCTTGAATGCCTGGCAGATACAAAATCAGGGATCCGGTAAAGGCGCTTCTATTTCATGGTAAATTTCATCTGCTGCCGCAATTATATCTGCATGCAGATAAAAACCGATGAGCTCTGCTGTTTTCAGGTTAATGGCAAAATTTTGATCTTCCTCAAATACTTGACTGAGTTCACGGGGTTTCGCCCCGTTAAAGATTCGGGCAAATACTGTAGCAAAATAATTTCCAATTGCCTTGTATCCGCCTTTTCGGGATATGCTCAATAATATTCCCTTCCGAACCTCTTTTGAGCCCATCTGGGAAAAGGTGGGCACCTTTTTATCAAGGGCCATTTTTACCAGTTTTGGCAGGGTCTTTGAATTCACCCCACCTTGCACGGTGACATATATGGCATCCACTGACTGGAATAATTTTTCAAAACAGCCTGTTACGCTTTTATTTGCGAGCTCTTTATCTGCAATATCACTCTTGGTTAAACATCTAACCACCTCAAAATTTTTTTCTTTGGCTACTTTTTCAATAAGATCGATGGCAGCGTAACTTCTTCCAGCCGATGTATCTTCATATGCCACTCCCAGTTTTTTAAACTTCACCATTGCGTAGAAAATACGAACTTGTCGCTCATAGCGAAGCGGGTCGACCCGGGCATGAACATGATCATACCCTGAATCTTCATTGCTTTTAATAATTCTGGACATAATGGGGTTGCTGGTGGACATAACAAGGGTATTGACCTGGTGTTTATTGTTGGCAAGATCTTTGCCCGCCCATGTTCCCATGGCGATGATCAGGTCAATATCCTTGCTGCCGGAAAGGCGCTTAATTAATTTTTCAGAAGTTACTTTTCGTGATTCTTTATCCCAGTCTGCCGTGTAATAGGCATCATCAAGAAATCGGATATACCGGGATTCAGCTTTTGTTGAAAGCCATTTCCAAAAGAGATGGGTACTTTGGTTTTTGAATTCCGGGATGGGAGTATCTTCTATCCATCCTAGTGTCATTAATCCTTGAACTGATGATTTGAGGTACTCATAGTAATTCTCAAAATCTCCGCCCTGGTAATAGCCGATATTCCATTTTTCCCCATTCTTTAGGGTTGGCGCTATGGAAAAATCCTTTTGCTTTTCAGTGCCGGATGCAATTGAAAATAAGAGCAAACACAGAATAAGAGCTGTGATTTTTAGCATGGGTTGCATTTTAATTACCCTCTTAAAAAACAGATCCTTATTTTTCTGAGTGAATAAATTCATAAAAGCTGTCAAGGAGCTACGATTTCCTTGAACATTTCATCTGCAGCGCCCAAAAGGACCATGGGCGGATCAAAACCGATGATTTCCGCTGTTTTTAAGTTGATTGCAACCTTTGGCGGTCCTTCGAAGACCTGCTCCAGTTGCCTGGGCTTGGCTCCATTAAAGATCTTGGCAATGACATCAGCATGATATTGTCCCACATATTTGAAATTGGCATGTGAAATACTTAGAAGGAATCCGTTTTGGACCTCCTGGGAGCCGGACTGGGAGAATGTGGGAATTCTACTGGCATTGGCGATTTTCACTAGTTTGGGAATAGTTTTTGAATTGACGCCGCCTTGAAGGGTGACGTAAACGGCATCCACTTTCTTGATTAGTTGCTCAAAACAGTCAATCACGCTTTTTCCGGCAAGATCCTGGTCTGCGATATCACTTTTTGTAAAACAGGGGACTATTTCAAATCCTTTGCTTTTAGCAAGTTCTTCCACCACATCAATGGCAGCATAACTTCTGCCGTCCACAGAGTCTTCATACGCAACTCCCAGTTTTTTAAATTTGATGATATCGTAAAAAATCTGAAGTTGACGCTTATACCGGAATGGATCTACGTGGGCATGGATATGATCAAATCCTGAATCATCATTGCTTTTTATAATGCCCGCGCCCACTGCGTCGCTGGCAGTAAGAACACAAACAGGAGTTGAGTGCTGGTTATTGGCCAAATCCTTACCAGCCCAAGTCCCTATTGCAAGTATGAGGTCTATGTCCTTTTTCGTGTTGACCCGCTTAATAATATCCTGCACCATTTGTTTTCGCAGATTGTCATCCCATTTTGCGCTGTAATGGGCATCTTTGACAAAGGAAATATAGTCGCTTTTCATTTGCGTGGCCAGCCAGTTCCAGATTTTAGTGGTGTGTTCTCCTTTGTCTATCGGGATATTGGCTTTTTCTATCCAGCCCAGCTCCATCAATCCTTTGATGGTGGCTATGAAGACCCCTTTATAATCATAATACTCTCCGCCCTCATAGTATCCAATTCGCCATTTCTCTCCATTGTTCTTTGTAGGGGTTGTACCGAAAGTGCCTTTGTCCGCAGCCATGGCAATGCCACCGAACAACCATGCAAAAATAAAAATTACGATTAAATACGTTTTAAACTTTTTCATACAGGCTCCTCCTTGTTTATAAAAAAATAATTAAACCTTAGGTGACACAAATTTTATTCTACAAAAATTATGGGTATCCATTGGGATGCGATGTTATCAATTAAATGCGTAAAGGAATCTCTATTCGCGTTAATCTAAATTTTTATCACCAAAGCGAGAAAATTACAATGGAAATCTTAAAACCAAATTATAGTAAGTCCCCCAATTATTGTAAATAATGGCAATAACAATTCATAAACGCCCATTATAATCAGGCCAGCTCAGAATAATTAAAATTGGTATAATCAGTTGAATTTAAAAGCTTTTTAAGTAGTTGATAAAAAGTGATCCAGACACTAAGCATTGTTCATGAGAAGAATTAACATTAGCGACAGCATACCCTATTCTTCCAGATAAATTATATTTATAGGCGAAATTCGGCGAAAACAAATTACAAAAGGGAGATTCTTTCATGAAAAAATGCATGCAAGCGATACTTATTGTTGTTTTCGTTTTACCGTCATTATTTTGCACTGTTCCCATTGCAGCCCAGACAACCGGCAAGGCATGTCCCATTGTACTGGTACATGGCTTTATGGGGTTTGGTGAAGAAGAAATGCTTGGGTATAATTACTGGGGAGGGTTTGATAGCCTTAAAGAGCAGCTTGAAAATCAAGGATATACGGTTTTTGTTGCCTCTGTGGGGCCGGTAAGCAGTAGTTGGGACAGGGCTTGCGAGCTTTTTGCCCAGATAAAGGGAGGGCCGGTGGACTACGGCAATGGACATTCTGCCTTTTTTAATCATGATCAAACCGATTCCCGCAAAAATTTTGATGGCTTGTATCCCCAATGGGATCAGGAACATCCCGTCCATTTGATTGGACACAGCCAAGGAGGCCAAACAATAAGGCTATTAGCCCAATTACTGGAACAGGGACATCCTGGCGCGGATGATGTGGGATATGGGGCAGATAATGAAACTGCTTTATTGCTTCAAGGGGGGCATAATAATTGGATTACCTCTATTTTCATGGGGTTTTATACAACCCAGGGCATTGACCGGTCCTGGCTGGAGAATGATGGTGTGGTCAACACTACCTCCATGAATGGCCCCAAATTCAACAGCACAGATGTCATTGTTGATTTTAACGGCGCCCCTATAAAAGGTGTCTGGAACCATCTGGGATGCGAAAACCTGGACCATGGAGATATTGTTGGCATCATGTCATGGCCCAACGACACACCTTCAGGATATGAGACACTCCACGAATGGTATTCAGACCTGGCAAGAATGCTTACTTCTCTTGATTAGAATGGTTTCCGGCAATAATTTTTAAGATCTCAAAGAAGACAATCGGCCTATCCTCGGCAAGCGGACATACAGGTCTGCTTGCCGGGGATAAAGTGAAATAGTAATTGCCAAAAAAAGAAGAATCTTTATTGCAAATGTTATAAACCCAATACATTGCAACTGGATAAAATCATATATTGTTTTTCCAAATACTCATTAAAAAAATCAATAGCATAGGAAATAGCGAATTTCTGTAATTTTAGAGGGTTAAGCAAAATTTGGAAGAACTATTATTTAAAAATTTATAAAAATCTCCTTTAAAAGTAGACAAAATGGATGTAAGTTTAGATTAGGAACTACAACCTTATTATTTTTTATTTGAACCATATTATTCATAGGTGGCGCACATGAACAATAAAAGGGTAAAACAAACATTCAAGAGTCTGATGAACATGGCAGGTATCACTGTCAACGGCAGCAAACCATACGATATTCAAGTTAAAAATGATGATTTTTATTACCGGGTGATACAGGAAACCACAATAGGGCTTGGTGAATCCTACATGGATCATTGGTGGGACTGCAAATCTCTGGATCGTTTTTTTGAAAAGGTACTTTATGCGAATATCGTTGATAAAGTGAAAAAAGACTGGGCAACGGTTTGGAATATATTCAAATCCAAGTTGTTTAATCTCCAGAACAGAAGACGGGCCTTTGTTGTCGGTAAAAAACATTATGATATCGGCAATGATCTTTATGAAAGAATGCTGGATCAAAGAATGCAGTATACCTGTGGTTATTGGAAAGACGCGGCAAACCTGGATACTGCCCAGGAAGCCAAACTGGATCTGGTCTGTAAAAAACTGAATCTGGAGCCTGGTATGAAAGTCATTGAGCTTGGATGCGGATTTGGCGGTTTTGCCAAATTTGCTGCCCAAAGATACGGAGCCCATGTCACGGGATTCACGGTGTCAAAAAATCAAGCAGAATACGGACAAAGACTCTGCAAAAACCTGCCTGTTGAAATCCGACTGGATGATTATAGGAAAGCAAAAGGCAAGTATGAGCGGGCCGTATCCATTGGCCTGATGGAGCATGTGGGATATAAAAATTATCGAACATACATGAAATTGACCCATAAGCTGTTAAAGAATAACGGGATTTCCTTTGTCCACACCATAGGCAGTAATATAAGTTCCACCACTTCCAATTCCTGGACATCAAAATACATTTTCCCCAACTCTGTTGTTCCCTCTATTTCCCAATTAGGAAAAGCCATGGAAGGATATTTTGTCATGGAGGACTGGCATAATTTTGGTGAGGATTATGATAAGACGCTCATGGCCTGGTACGAAAATTTCAACCAGGGGTGGCCCCAATTGAAAAATAATTATTCTGACCGGTTTTACCGTATGTGGGAATACTATCTTTTGAGCTGTGCAGCAGCGTTTCGGGCAAGATCCCTCCAACTTTGGCAGATTGTTCTGACCAAGCCCGGAAAAACCTGCCCAAAGTGCAGGATCTCTTAAAAAGCTGTTCAAATGAAAGATACTAAAGTCATTATTGTGGGAGGGGGACCTTCGGGTGCTGCCTGCGCATTTCAATTAAGGCAAAAAGGCATTGATGTGCTTGTCCTGGAAACAAAGCCATTTCCGCGTCAAAAGATTTGTGCAGGCTGGATAACCCCGGGTGTATTAAAAATATTGGGAGTAAAACCTGAAGGATATCCCCATGGATTAAAAAAATTCAATCGGCTTTATTATCATTTGTTCGGCATCAAGATACCGGTTTCCACCTGCCAATATGCCATCAGGAGAATAGAGTTTGACCAGTGGATGATAAGCCGCGCCAATGTTGAAGTAAAAACCCATACAGTGAAACAGATCACAAAAGAAGAGGGTGGCTATGTAGTTGATGGCATGTTCCGGTGTCAATATCTGATTGGTGCCGGGGGCACACATTGCCCGGTGTTTAAACAATTTTTTAAAAAAGAGAATTCAAGATTTCCAAAGGCCATGATTTCGGCAGTTGAAGCAGAATTTATAATAGATATTAAAGAGACCAATTGCCACTTATGGTTTTTTGAAAATCGCCTGCCCGGTTATGCCTGGTACCTGCCCAAAGCAAATAATTATGTGAATATCGGTATTGGCGCAAAACAGTTCAAGCTTAAAAAGCACCAAAAAACCATCATGGATCATTGGCATGGTCTGGTTGAAAAACTGGTAAAGCTTTCCTGGGTAAAAAATGTGCCCAATCCCAAAGGTCATGTCTATTATATCCGGCATAAAACAAAGGTATTTCAAAAAGCAAATGCTTTTATTGTAGGTGATGCAGCAGGATTGTCCACCCTGGATATGGGAGAAGGAATTCATGCGGCAATTGTAAGCGGCCTGTTTGCAGCAAATGCCATTGCAAATAAAAAATCATATAATCCAAGCATAATATCAAAATGGAGTCTGCCGGGTATTCTGATGCAGCATCGGAGCCTTTAAATTTTAGATCGTGTTATTTTAAGATGGAGTGTGATTCAATACACGGGTTCTCACGGGTATACATATTGTTTTTAAAGATACCGTCGGACCGAATCCGCCTAATCCTCATCAAAATTCCTTATACAAAACCGGTTCCTGCCGGCTTTTTTTGCTTGCTCAAGCAATTGGTCTGCTCCTTCGATAATCTTGGAATAGGATTCGGCCTCATTGGCAGGATGCATGGTTGCAATCCCCAGACTGACCGTCACATGGTCTGACGCTTTTGATAATTCGTGGGGGATATGCAGATTTTCTACAGCCTTAATAATGGATATTCCAACTTTTTGAGCCCCTTGGACATCCACATCCGGGAGAATGGCAATGAACTCTTTCCCGCCGTAACGGGCCAGAAAATCATAAGCCCTTCTTACACGACTCTGTATCGCCCGGGCAACGCTTTGCAGGCACAGATCCCCGGGACCATGACCGTAATTGTCATTGTATTGCTTGAATTGATCCACATTGATCATGATAACGGAAAGGGGTGAATCATATCGTTGTGCCCGCCGCCATTCACTGACAATCACTTCGTCAAACTTCCGCCGGTTGGGGATATTGGTTAACGCATCCAGGGAGACGAACTGCTCCAACATATCTGATTTCATTTTCAAGTTGATATGGGCCTGTACCCTGGCCTTTATGATGGGAGGATAAAAGGGCTTGGTGATATAATCAACAGCTCCCAGTTTGATTCCTTTGGTTTCATCCATAATCTCTGCAAGAGCCGTAACAAATATAACAGGGATACTGCGGGTGCGGTCATTATTTTTAAGCCATTTACATACATCATATCCATCAATATCCGGCATCAGGATATCCAAAAGAATGAGATCAGGAAGGTTTTCCTCTGTTTTGAGCATATCAATGGCCTCGGAACCGCTTGTCGCGACCATGATTTTATATTCATCTTTGAGCGTTTCCACAAGCAATTGGATATTCTCAGGTGTATCATCTATGAGGAGCACAGTTTTCATTTCTTCTCTATCATCCATAAGTGTTGTCTCCTTATCATTTAATCTGACGGGTTATATCAGATAAAGTCTGCAATGCGTTCCGGGTATGAAAGTTATTCACTTGTGTCTTTAGCTTTTTAAACTCTTCACTGACATGGGAGTTGGCTAAATAGGTTTCTAAAAAGCCAAGTGTACCTAAGGCTGCAACCAAATCAGTTTTTAAATATTGTTCAAGGTCATGGAGCAATCTTTGGATTTTTCCAATATCCATGGGACCTGTTTTTTTAGGTCCACTAATGGTTTCGCTCTCAGGGTCGGGCTCTTTCAGGCAGCCCAGACTAATTATGACCCGTTCCAATTGATGGTTAAAATTTTGTAAGGATGCCTCCTGATATTGGGTATTATTTTTTAATATACTTGTTTCAAGTGCTATCGCGCAATCGTAAAGATCAAGGGCGCCCAAATTTCCAGCCATGGCTTTGATGGTATGGGCCAGCAGGACGGCAGCTTTATAATCATTTTTTTTAAGTTCTTGTTTAATTGTGTCCCCTGCTCCTGCACATTTATTTTTAAAACTAATCAGAAGTTCCTGGTAAAGTTTTTTATTCTGGGCAGCCCGGGCAAGCCCGACTTGCATATTGATGCCATCGATCTTTAACGGGAGTGCAGTATCACTGTCCCTGTCCGATGGAGTCTGAGAATTTTGGCCGGGCTCTTTTTGCTTTCCCTTGAGTTCCAGCCGATCATAAGCCGTTACCAGAATAATGGCTGGTACCGGATACTTATCCTTATGGATGATTTCAGAAGCTTGAATGCCGCTCATTTCCGGCATTTTCCAATCCATGAGAATAAGGCGATGGGGGCTGTGTTGTTCAAAAGCGGCTTTCAGTTCTGCTATGGCCTCCCGGGCTGATGCAGCCTGGGAGACTACATTGCAGGGTGTAAGTGGCGCTTCAAAGATTGTTCCGGATACGGGCTTATCATCAACAATAATTATTTTAAGGTTGTTAAGGCCTTCCGGCAATCCTTTGATTTCCTCTTTTATCCTCTGGATACCGAATTCGGCATTAAATGAAAAAGATCTGCCTTTACCGGGCTTAGAGCAGTTCAATACGTCGCTGCTAAAATCATTAAACACAATGGCTGCCCGGTTACCCTCTTTCATTTGTTTCAGCAGTTTGGTCACCTCATCACAATCTGCTTTTGCCAGGATACTCATTTCCATTTTATACTGGGCGATTTTTTTGCGGGTTGAGAGATCTTTTTTCACCAGTTTAATGATAACGGGTTTTTTCTTTTCAGACCCGTTATAGACAAATGTATTCGCGTTTTTATGCAACCTTTCAAGATTGTTAAAACCGGACAAATCAGCCATTTTATTAAATTGCATTAGATATTCGTCGTTCAAAATATTTTTTTAATTTATACAAGTAAGCGTCTGCACTTAAGAAAATAGGGCGGAGCCTTGCTTTTTGTCAAGTGAAATATGTCTGTTGAAAAAAATCGCCGCTAACTTCTGCGAACAGTCTTTATTAAACAATAAATCCTTGGAAAGTCTGCTTAAAAAAATGATTTACAACTCTTTTTCCAGGATTGTTTGCCCCGCTTGTGCCGGGAGAGTAATCACTACTTTTGTTCCGGCATTCTCTTTGGAAACAATATCAAGACAGCCATTGTTCAATTCGGTAAATTCTTTTACGAGTAATAACCCAAGTCCGCTGCCGGGTTCTTTTTTTGTACCTTTTTTGTGCAGGTTTTCGCCCAGGTTGAAAATATTGTTACATTCCTCCTGGGTCATACCCATACCCGTATCTTGAACAATTATATGATGTTTTGTTTCTTCCTTTTTTTCGGTAATAGTTACCTCTTGATCTGTACAGCAAAATTTTATGGAATTTTGAACCAGGTTTCTTAAGATAAATAAAAGCATGTTTTCATCGCAGAAAACTTTTGATTTAGAGTTCACTGATGCATTCAGGCGGACCTGTTTTGCCCTGGCATCATCCTTGTAAAGTTCAAACACCTGGGAAACAGCCTTGGAAATGTTTATCTCAAGGGGAAGAATATCCATGCTTTTTGTTTGGGTCTGTGCCCATGTGAAGAGGTTTTCAAAAAGAGTATAGATCTGCTTGGTGGAATAGGAAATACTCTTTATGGCGTTCGCCTTATGGGTTTCATCCAATTCATTGGAATAGTCCTCGATCAACTCGATATTGCTCAGTAATGTGAAAAATTTATTTCTCATATCATGGGCAATGGTTGAGAATAATTTGTCTTTGGTGGCATTTGCACGAGCCAGTTCCTTTTTCTGGTTTATAAGGGTCAAGTGGGTCTTGATGCGCTCTTTTACCATGGGCGGATGAAAAGGTTTGGTAATATAATCCACTGCTCCTAACTTAAAACCTTTTGCAGCATCCATGACTTCTGAAACAGCAGTCACAAAGATAATGGGAATGTCTTTTGTTATATTATTGCCTTTAAGCTGTCTGCACACTTCGTAGCCGTCAATGTCGGGCATAAGGATATCTAAAAGAATGATATCCGGCGGATGGGTATCGGACAGGGCCATTGGAAATCCTTTTTCCCCGTCGGTGGCTGCAAGGATTTTGAAATCATCTTTAAGGGATTCCATCAGAATTTTTACATTATCAGGCGTGTCGTCAATTATTAAGACAGTACCAAGCTTTTTATTATATTTCATTTTTTGTCAGCCTCCATTGGATGGCAAAAGGTTCCCTGCTCGACCTGTCTGCCGGGGTAACACACCAATTTATGCAATTTGTTTAAATCTTTCAATTTCTATATCACAGCATCGCGCTATGTCAACAATGTGATCCGGATACAATAAAAAAGAACAGGAAAAAGGTCTTTTGGATAATTGCTTGTTGCGATTCAGTGAAGAGAAAAACTCATAAAAGATTGTTTTGGCCGGATCAGATCATTATAATAATCA
>JAAEMC010000634.1 GCA_024225895.1 Desulfobacteraceae bacterium
TTTTGCGCTTACTTTTTTTTAAATGTTATTTTTCTTTCAGGTCATTGGGTTCGATCTTTATCACTGGAACCGGATGGGTGGTATCCAGGTGAATATCCCTTTGCGGATAGGGGATTTCAATCTTGTTCTCCTGGAAAGTGTCCCAGATATTAAGCATGACAATGCTCCTGATATTGGCCATTCCATTCTGGGGATCTGCGATCCAAAACCGAAGTTCTAGATCAACCGAATTATCACCAAACGATTTTAAAAGACATGCCGGTGCCGGTCTTTTAAGCACCCTGTCCACACCTTGGGCTGCCTTTGACATCAATCCCATGGCAAAATGAAGATCTGCATCATAGGAGATGCCCACAGGAATCCTAACCCGAATATTCTTATCCGAATAGGACCAGTTAATCACCTGCTGGGTGATCATATCCTCATTGGGTATCAGGTATTCCTTGCCATCCCGCGTCACAACTGAAGCATACCTTCCCATAAAATCAGAAACCCAGCCATATACATTACCGATCTGAATAACATCGCCTGGTTTGATGGACCGGTCCACCAAGAGAATAATGCCGGAGATGAAATTGGCCACCACCTTCTGGAGCCCTAAACCGATACCAACACCAATGGCACCACTGAACAGGGCAAAGGCTCTCAGACTGATACCGATGCTGTCCAGTGCGAGGATACAGACGATTCCAATAATTGAAAATTTAATGATTTTACCGATCAATACCTGGACAGATGGAGTCAGGCTGTCTGACTGTTTAATCTTTTCTTCGAACTGATCTGCCATCCAAATACCGATTTTCAGCAATAAGAATATCAGGATGGCAGCTTTTATTACAGACAAGATGGTGAGTTTGACACCGCCTAAAGTAAATCCGAACCGGTTCAAAAGGTCTATGGTTGGCTCCAAAAGATTTAATATAGCCAATACCGCTATCACAAGCGCCAACACCGTCACCATTTTCGATAAGAACCTGTCTAATATCACCGATGTGGCAAACTTAATGATCACCCAAGCCAATATAATAATCCTGGCCAAATGAATAAGGGCTGATTTATTGTCAACCTCTGCCAATACCGTCCCTGCCGCCCATAGGAAAAAGGCCATAAAAAGATAAGGAATCAATTCCTTGGTTTCATTGTACAACTGCGGCAGGCGAAATTGATCCGGTATCTCAATAGTCAGATTTTCGTCCAGGCTTTTTTTCACCCTCCGCCCTACTATAAAAGATAAGGGAATAATAAAGATCAACAGACATACTTGTATGAAATTATCCCAGACAAAGATATTCTGGGATACCCATTGGATGGTTGTGGCGTAAAACTTTTTGAAAAAA
>JAAEMC010000635.1 GCA_024225895.1 Desulfobacteraceae bacterium
AAAATTCCCGTAGCCAAGTCCAAATATGACAAAGGCAGACAGGGAATCCGTCAGATAAAACCCTGGCATCAGATCAACACCGACTGCATAGTTCAAGGTATTGGTAAACTGACTGGAACCGGCGGATAGTTCAAACTCATCGCCGTAAACACTTACCTGCGCCTGTGCGCTCAGGTAAAACCGTTCAAAAGGCACCATATAGCCTGTGAACAGACTGCCGCCATGGGATGAGTAGTTGTTCTCAAAATGTGATATTTCTGTCACAACACCACTGGTCTGGCGGGTGAAGTCCGTCTCCATATCAATATCATGGTACCCATACTTGATACCCATAAAGCAGCTGCCGTCAGTTTTTTTGTTTTCGCCTGCCGCGACAGGGTTAACGCCTGAAACAAAGCTAAGAACTATAATGATACAGACTGCAAAACAGGTGATTCTAATCACAGATTTCATGGGGCCCTCCTTGAATTTATCGGCAAATGATTTTTCAAATTTGAAATGACTAGTGTTTTCATTGGTAGACCAGTGTTGAATACGAGTCAAGAAAAAATCTGTGAATTGTTCAAAGAATCAGAAGCATCCTGATTCTAATCCTGATTCTAATCCTGATTCTCATTCATGATTTGAGGAGGGGGATTTTCATTTGTGTTCGCCTGGATCAATTTCTGGCAATAGGGGCAAGGCATATATAATTTTTGAACATTGCCTTTCATCAAAAATTCCTGGCAATGACTGCAATAATATGATTTCAACTTGGTATTACTCTGGATGGGGGCTATATTATCGAATTTATACATATATCCTCATTTACTGAACAACCGTGTTGTGTTTAGCTTATTAAGATTCTTGGTTCCAGCCGGAGCGGCCGTGAGGAAAAAAATACTAACGATTTATAAAACTGTAGGGGCGAACCTGTGTGTCCGCCCCCACATATGTCAAAAACAATGTGAATGGTCCGGGCTCATATCCCGGAAATAATACTTTGCTTAACCATTCTTTCTTTTTCTTTTAATGCCGACCAATCCAAACAGGCCGGAACCAAAAAGCCATACCGCAGCCGGAACCGGTACTGGAGCGGCCTGCACATCCAGTGCTCCGGAAAGCGTAATGGGCAAGGTAAACGGCACTTGCAGCGCAATGGGACTTTCACCGGACTGGTTCAGGTCATTAATCACACCACACAAAAGATCACTGGTATTTCCGTCATAAAGAGAGAACTCAGCGATATTGATGGCATACCTGTTCGCAACAGCTTCATCCGGAGTAAAAGTGAGATTATAATCCAGGGTGGCATCCGTCAGAGTGTATGCATCAAACTGCCCGGAAACAACTGCAGAGCCTGAATGATTTAAGACTGACAAGCCGTCACCGATAAATCCTGTAGGATCAATACTCTGAAACCTGCCAAGGGCAAGATCATTCAGCTCCAGGTCATAATTGAACATCCCGAAAAAGCCCAATGTCATATCAACGGAAGCGGTATATTCCATCAACATATCTTCAGTGGGCGCATCATAGTTAAAATCCACTACAACATCATTGATTGTAGTAAGGGATAAAAGGCCGCAATTTTCTGCCACGTGCAGGCTGACGTCCCCGCTTTGAAAATCAAACGAGTAGTTGTATGCATAGGTCGCTGAGCTAAATCCCAAAAGCAAAAATAGTGTAAAAACACCCGCAATTATTTTTTTCATTTCCATTTCCTTAAACAATTTTCATTTTTATTCATTCCCAAATTGGGCGGCAAATGCAGACAGACAGTCCGAATCGTAGCTAATCGCAAATAATGCCAGGTCCAGACCGTCAACATCTGAATCACTATCTTGATCTACAATACATTCAGGTGCTGAAGAGTATTGAATTTCAAGGCTTGGCCTTCCATATTCACTGTATTCGCTGCCTTTTATGCCAGTTAATGTGAGAGTGTCATTAATTAAAATCAAACCGTTATTGGCTGTTGAACTGTCAGACCACTGCTGAACAATATCCGTGATATCAAATTCAGGATAAAATCCTGAAGTCTGAATAGGGATAGTATCAACGGCAGGAGATGCGTATGTACCGCCTGCTACTGACCAGCTTTGTGAGGTCTCCCGTACATTCCAGGTTGCACTGTTTTCATCCCATGACTCTGTGAGTTCATGCAGGGCAAATTCGCTTCCTGAAACATAATTGGAAACAGACCAGCAATAAAGTGTAAGCCTGGCATCATGGATGACTTTATTCATCAGGTTGGAAGGCAGCTCAAATTTCACTGCATAGCTGATTTGAGGGTCACCGCCAATGGTTTTATAAGAGGTAGCCCCGTAGTTGGTATCTGGATTGCTTTCATCAAGATACGTATCAGTGCAGCCGTCATAGCTGTCCACACCTTGTTTTAATGTCACAGACAATGTCTGCTCAGGAACATACTCACTTATTTCATTTGAATACCCTGAATCTCCAGAGCTGTTCACCGCCTTTACCCGGTAGGTATAGGTGTGCAATGCAGCCACGGTATCATCCTGATAAGCTGTGGTTTCTGCCGGCAGAACGGCAAGTTCAATAAATGCATCTGAATCTGTTCTGCGCTCCAGAACAAAGGATTCTTCATTGTCGCTGTTATCTGACCATGACAGGCTGATAGCGCCAGCCAACAGGCTGGATGCAAGATTTGAAGGGTCCTGGGGAGCCTGGGTTGAAATCTGAACCGTGCCCACATTGGATGAGGTGGAATAGCACGGATCATTATCAGGTATACCGATGTAATAAGCTACTACCCGGTAGGCATAACCGCCTTCTGAGATGTCTGTATCAGTATACTGTGTAACATCTGCTGCAACCTGGGCATAATCATTATCCCAAGCGCCGCCGTTCACCTGGCGCTGGATGACAAATTCTGTTTCATTGACACCTGCTGAATTGTCGGTCCAGGTAAGATCTATACCGGTTTCTGGCAGATTTAAAGCAGCATTCAATCCTGACGGTGCTGGGCCGCAAGGCGTGGTATTCCAACCAGCCAGGGTCGCCCACAACCACCAGGCAGCATAGCCTTTTAAGTTACCGTTCAGATGCTGGCTATGGGAAGCTCCCGAAGCCCACCAGTCAACGCCTTCCACATGGGAAGCCTGCCAGTCCAGAGCCCAGTTGCTCTCCCGATAACCATCACCGTCACTGTCATATGAACAATCGTCATTGGCATCCAGTTCCATATAGTTGACAAGGCCGTCCGGATCATAACTTTCAATGTCTGCAAAATCATACAGGATACGATCATTTGCAATACAATGATTCCGGATATGTTCATTAGCCAGGTTCAACTGGCCGGTGGCACCACTTCCTTCCAGATGGCCGGTCATAAAGACAAAATTCACATTGGGATAATCAGAGATCAGATCCTCCATCAATCCCAAGTAAATATCAATATTGGCAATAGTGGTATTGGCCTGACCGCACCAGGACCAGATGATGACATTCACGTCCGAATTAGCCGGATCATCGAGATAATCCCGTGTTCTCTGGGCCCAGGTATATCTGTCCGGATTTCCAAGATCACCTGACATGAAATAATTATGAAGGTCCAAAGCGCCGCCCGATCCCCCGTTGTTCCAAAGGTAAAGATCAGGTGTTGCACCGTTTGCCGTCATGAAATCATCAAAAGACACACCGCTGTTTGAGCCCATCCCGGATGTAATCTGACTTCCATGGGATGTATGACCATATGCAACATGAAGATCTGCTTTTGCCTGTTCAATGGCTGACTCTGGGATCTGCCAGATATTGGTACAGGTATGATCAATAATGATAGGCTCCGCATGGACAGCAAAAGAAAAACACAAGGAAAAAACCAATATGCCGGCAATTAAGGTAACTGCGCTTTTTGCATAAACAAAGGTTTTTATCATTGTTTTCTCCTTTTTAATCCTAAAAATCCCAGAAGCCCGCTTCCGAAAAGAAGAAGGGTACCGGGGATAGGTACTTCACCCTGGGTAAAGCCGGCTGTTACAAAATAATCCGGATTAACACTTCCGCCGGAAAAGTCATAAAAGTCTAAATCTGTAAACAATAACTCCACACAAGAAGAGATGGTCAGGACATTACCGCTTCCCAAAGGACTATAATCCGGGTTTGACCAATTGTAGTCATCATATGCGGCATTCCAGGTCCCGAAGTTTTCAAAAATCCAGTTTCCCTGGCCCTGGGGAACGGCATCCCCTAAAGTGACATTCCAATCAGTTCCAAACGTTCCGTTTTCCACCTTGAATTGAACACCGCCGATCATTTCTTCTATCTCAGTAATCATTCCCGGATTCGGAATATCAATATCCAGAGAATAATCAAAGGTAGTCGTGCAGGCGGCAGATACGTTTGCAGCAAAAGCAAAAGTCGCCAACAGTAAAAGTACCAATAAATTTCGTTTCATCTTGTTTTTCTCCTTTGATTAAATTTTTGATTTTGTACAATTAATATCACTTGGTGTGATACTGCCGTTCCCGTCACAATCCATGTAGCACGGGCCGTCGGCATTACCGATATTCATCTTGATCATGTTGATATCACTTGGCGTGATTGCGCCATTTGCATCTGCATCTCCGGGTTCGGAAACCTGAACAGATCCAAAATAGACATTTCCACCATCAAGAACCAATGGGGTATTGTTATCCAGCCGGACAAAATTCTTAAAAGATGAAGTGCCGTCACCTTTTGCATATGACAGGAAAAGGGTGGGACTGGCAGGAATTTGAACATCGGCAGGTGTAAATCTTACCATGGCCAGAAAGACTTTTGATCCCTGTCCAACTCCTTGTGTAGGATTGAGAGGATCAAGCTTGCCTCCAATGATAATAATTTCTCCGGGCACGGACGTATCCGGAGTCGGATTGTTTTTGTATGAGGCAGAAGAATCTCCCAAATACCATTTTGTTACGTTGCTAGTATAGGGAATGGGATCCGTATCTTTTAGAACTTCTGCCACAACGAGTTCAGCCGGATCATAATTCAGGCTTACGCCATAACTAACCAGATTTTGAACATTAACATCCGCATAGAGATAAACAATCAGTTCTGTCTCACTCATCGTACCTTCGGCATAAATATCCACATCTGCTCCAAAGGCGGTCATGGGAAGCATTAGAAAAACGGACAGCCAAATCATTAAGACTGTTTTTTTTAATTTAGTTAAATTCAATTTTTCCTCCTTTAATGTTTATTGTTATATTTCTTAGGGTTACAAACATCCTTACATTACAGATTATTCAAAACATATGCTGTCAACATCCGGATGGGTTAAAACCGGGCTTACATTCGGGTGGTTTGCGGCTACGATTGTTGTCTCAGAATCGATCAGGGTTCCATCCTCCACTCTCAAAGTGAAGATATAGGGCTTTGCAATACCCGGGACAAACTGTACAACTGCCTGATCCGGCAGCTCAACGCGTGAATAGTTTCCCGCCAGCAAAGCCAGGTCTGATCCGTCCACATCACTGTCTGCATCGTAATTTGACGGATAGCAATCCCCCTGGCAATCTTCAAAACCAAGGCGGCTGGAGATACTATCAATATCTGCCGTATTCATGGGATTTTGCATGGTCCAGGTATAACTTGTTATTCCATCGCTTCCCTGGCTTTGACTGCCGTCCAATGTTACAACCTGCCCCACCTGAGCCTGTTGGGTTCTCCCTGCATTAGCATTGATGTAAGACACAGAACTCATATCCTGAACCACAGATATCTTAAGGTAGGAAACCGGACTCCTGTTGAATATTGTACCGTCATCCAGTTTATCTCTTACCTGAAACCTGAAATAATAATTACCTGTTTGGTTGGGGGTAAAGGTAGTAACGGCAGCCTCTCCTTCATCGCTGAGAACCACTGCTGATTCAGGTGCTGAATAACACTCCCAGCGATAAAACAGATCACTGTTATCCGGGCCATACTCGTCATAACTAAGTGATCCGTCAAGGGTAACCAGGGTACCGGTATTGACTATCTGATCATCACCTGCAACAGAGACGGGAACCGTTTGTTCCGTACAGGTGGAAGGGTCTGAATAAGCAATGGGCAGGGTAAATGGTAAGGACAAATCACTTTGAGCCCCCCAATAGTAAGCAGATGTGGCATATACGGTAAAGTCCGTATTATCTCTGGTGTATAAATGCCATAAAAGCCCTTCATCCGGTAACTGATTTCCGTCTTTTCGTACCGGGATTGTGGTCTGGTACATAATGGGGCCGCCATTTATCTGAACATAGATATTATCATGGTGGATGGTAGTAGAACCTGTATGGTCACCTCCCATGAGAATACCTCTCCAGGGATATGTTGTATCCGCGGCACTCGCCTGGAATAGACTTTGTACAGTTGATGTATCTTCTTTAAAGGTTATATTTTTCGCCTGGGGCGGACCTGCGTCAAACCCATAGGCACATACCCCTATCAGTAAAACGGGAATGAACAAATATGACACTATTTGTTTTTTGATACGCAAAACAACCTCCTTGAGTTTGGGTTCAGTAGATTTTATGAGCGGTCTATAGCTTATGGCCCATCTTAAGGGCAATAATGGTACCAACCCTTAAATAAAACTTATAACCGACTGAAATCACTTGGGATATTCATTTGACTCAGTAACAGATGATCAAAAAATCCATAAAAAGAAACCATTGCGTGGTATCCAATGCAGGATTTCGCATACACATAACAGGGGCATCCCTTATGTTTTAATATGATTTTTTAATTTGAAAAATGTGTAAAGAAGCCACAATAAAGGCAGGTGGCTGTGTTTTGACCTTAACACCACCTAATGTTGTAAAATTCCTTCACCGCAAAGGCCATGATCATTAGTTTTTAGGTTTTTTGCCCTGGTTTCGGCTGAAAACATCCCTTTCCAGACATGAAAGCCTCAAAAAAACCCCATCTATTTTAACAACAATTTTTAAGATAACTAATTATAATTATTGATAATTTTATTAAAAGGTTAGCTTGGCATACCCATTGCAATATAAATATGAAAGGAAAGTGAATTAACTATTAAGGAGAGCATACCATGACTTTATTGCGCAAAGTATCCCACACTGCATCTTCCCTGTTCTACACAATTCCGGGATCTTCTGATACAAAAGCGGACCACGAAAAGCTCAGCCACTACATTGTTAATATAAACCAGAAGAAATCTCTGCCAAAAATCCTGGAACAGACTGCACTATGCCTTAATGAAATTATTAAAGACAGACTGGTTGCTGTGGTTATAAAAAAAGGTCACCAACTGGATGTATGGATTGATCCCATGGCTGGAAAATCCTCCATCAGTAAAATCATCACCAAGGATTTTTGTTTAACTGATAAAGATCAGCCCAATTATGAATACATCAACTCATATCCGGGTGCGCCCCAAAAACGTATGATAATGAACAATTTATTTTCCCACGAAATATACCGGGAAAAAATATTTTTCAAAATTTACACGCTGCCAGGCCGGAAACGGTACATTCAACACACTGAAATAAGCAAACTGATCTTTCAAAGCGCTTGTATTGCCATCTCCACACGAATCCTGATTAATAATCTGTCCAATGCAGCCGTCATTGATCCTTTGACAGGCTGTTATAATAGAAGAGAATTTGAAAATCAGTTAAAAAGAAGTATTTCAGGGGCCATCCGCCATAAGCATGACCTATCTGTTTTCATGTTTGATCTGGATCACTTTAAACATGTTAACGATCAATATGGCCACCTAGCAGGAGATGATGTTTTAAAAAATATCGCCTCAATTGTTCAAAGCGGAATCAGAAAAGGGGATATTTTAGCACGGTATGGGGGAGAAGAATTTATTGCGATTCTGCCCGAAACCGGGAAAAAGAAAGCATTGGAGCTGGCCGAACGGCTGAGAATACAAATTTCAAAAAAAGTTACCCAGTACAATGGTCACCAGATCAAAGTTACGGCAAGTTTCGGAGTCACACAAATGGACCCGCGGTTTAAGGACATGAAACACATTATTCAAAATGCCGATGACATGCTTTATAAAGCAAAAGTGAAAGGCCGGAATATGATAATGCCCGGTCTGTTTAAAATAGTAGCATCTGAATCAAACCCTTTGCTGACAAAAAGTAAAATCAGTTAATTAAAATGAATTCATCTTGTGAAGGTTTTTTCATACATTCCCATCACCCCTCAAGTAATTTTCAAAATATTGTTTCAATGGAGGCCGCTTTTAATATGTTCAATATTGGATCAAAAGAGACGCTTGTGCTTTGGATTTGACTAATTTAAATAGATACTATCAAGGCTGGATGCCAAAGGTGATTGCTTTTAGGGAAGTGGTTGCTTTTAGGATCAATAAAACCAAAGCCAAAGCAAGTTCTTTTGATTTGAAATGCTGTTTAAAAGTATTGGAACCCGATTTTGAGAGTCGCTGTTACTTTAGTAGCCTGATTCTTAGTATAGCTCACATTAATCTGCAAGACACACCTGCCATAAGTGTATGAAAAAACCTTCACAGGCTTCAATAATGTTGTTTAAATCAGGAAAAAATTCAGAAATAACAATACTTTAACCCTGTAGTGAATTCCCTACACTAAGATCGAAACTCATCAATTTCAAGGCTGTACTTTTTCATCAGACCATAAAAATCCGCCCGGTATTTCCCGGCAAATTTAGCTGCCTGGCTGACATTCCCCTCGGTCAGTTGAAGCAATTTTCGAACATATTCTTTTTCAAAATCCTTTTTGGCCTTTTTCAGGGGTTTCAAGACATCATTTTTTGGGGCCTTATCAGGCTTATGCAAAATCAACCCTTCTTCAATCACGTCTGAATCAGTCATGGCCACAGCATATTCCAAAACATTCTTCAGCTCCCTGACATTACCCGGCCAATCGTATTGAAGGATTTTATTCATGGCTGCTTCTGACAATTTCCTTACCTTTTTTTGCATGGACTTGGCATATGTTTTGAGAAAATAATCTGCCAGATGGGGAATACATGCCAGTCGTTCCCGTAAAGGCGGAATCTCGATGGGAATAACATGGATACGGTAAAACAGGTCCTCTCTGAAATTTGCCCGGGCAACTTCAGCGGTAAGATCCTTATTTGTAGCCGCAATAATCCGTGTGTCCAGTTCAATTGTCTTATTGCTTCCCAAAGGATAGAACTCATTTTCCTGGAGGACCCGCAAAAGCTTTACCTGCATTGTAATTGGTATTTCAGAAACCTCATCAAAGAAAAAGGTTCCTTTCTGGGCTTTTGCAAGAAAACCGGCTTTGGATTTGGCAGCTCCGGTAAACGCCCCCTTTTCATATCCGAACAATTCACTTTCAAAAAGGTTTTCCGGGAGGGCAGCACAATTTACGGCAACAAAGGGATGGTCGCATCGGGAGCTTGCCAGATGGACTGACTTTGCAATCAATTCTTTTCCAGTCCCGCTTTCGCCGGAAATCAAGACGGTGGAGTCTGTGACGGCAGCCTGTTTAACAAGCTTGAGCACCTGCATCATGGACTCGCTCCTGCAGATAATGTTCTTAAAACCTAACTGATTAGAGACCATACTGCGAAGGTTCTCCACTTCACGAGATAGCCGGCTTTTCTCAAGACAATTTTTTACCTGAATCATCAACTCCGTATCATCAAACGGCTTGGTTAAATAGGTAAAAGCGCCCTTGTCCATTGCGGATACCGCATTCTCAATGGTGCCGTATGCCGTGAGGATAATCACCTGGATCTCGGGCATGATGCTTTTTAGTTTTTCCATGAGGATAACACCATTGCCGTCCTCAAGCTTGAAATCTAAAAGAGCCAGATCAAACAGGGTATCCTGGGCGATTTGAATCGCATCTTCCATGCCTAATGCCATCCAGACATCAAATCCCTCAGCTTCAAGCCTCATTTTAAGTACCTTTAAAATTGAGGCATCATCATCAACGACTAAAATTCTATTCATTTAAAACCCCTTGAATCCCTTTACCGGAGCTCAAATCAACCTCTTTTAACTGTTTGATCTGTTGCCGTAGTTTTTTGATATACTTTTTTAATTTGCTTTGTTCACTTATCAGGGCATTAATTTTATTTTTGTCTACTGCTATTTTCCTTTTATTTATCTTGTTCGTCCTTTTGTTGGCATTTGCCTTTTTGGCAAAGCTGCAGCTCTCCTTGAGAACCGAGAGAGTTAAACCGGAATTATGGGCGATCATGGTATGGCTTTTTTCCATCTCTATGAGTTCAAAACAGGCCATGGCCCTTTCGTAATTTTTTTTCGGATTATCCGGGTGGAGATATAAGAGTCCTTTTTGAAAGATTGCCTCCTGTTTAAATTGGGGAGGGAAGGTCTCGTAGGCTATTTTATTCTCATCCAAAGCCGCCTTAAATTCACCCTTTGAAGCATAGTCCTCAGCTTTTTTTAAAGCAGCTTTTGCCGCCTGCTCTTCAACTGTTTCAACAGTGAATTGGGGGTAGTAGTCATGCTGGCACCCTGCAAACAGCAAGGCTGTAATCAAACAACAGGCAGGATAAATGATATTTTTGTACCTTTGGATAATTCGCTTTCCGCCCATATTTCTCCTTTATGCGCTTTAATAATATGTTTTGATATTGCAAGACCCAAGCCAGTCCCTCTTAATGTGTCGTTTCCATTGTCAATTCGTTTAAATTTTTCAAAGATCCTGTCCAGATTCTGCTTATCAATCCCACAGCCATTATCCGACACAGAAACCTTTATCTTTTTCTTATTTTTATCTGGTTCGGTTTTGATTGTGATTATTCCTTTTTCAGGTGTATATTTCAATGCATTGGAAATTAAATTATTTATAACTTCTTCAATTCTTTTCTCATCCAGTTTGATTTTCGGAACTCCCTTTTGGGGCGGTATCAGGGTCATCTGAATTTTTTTATTCTGGGCTGCCGGTATAAATTTATTCAGGGCATTTTGTATGACCTTTATAATTTCGGATTTTGAAAATTCCCACTCCATTTTAAAAACTTCCATTTTGGAAAGATCAAGAATTCTTTCAATGGATTTTATCAAGCGGTCACACTCGGTAAGGATTAATACCGATAATTCTTTTTCCTTTTGGGGATCTGAAGAAAAAAGTTTCATATTCAGCATGCTTCCGGCTTCTTTGATAGATGTCACAGGTGTTCTCAGTTCATGGGAAAAATGACTGATAAAATCTGTTTTCATTACTTCAAGCTCTTTTAACCTTGTACACATCACATTAAAGTGCTGGGTTAGATCATCTATCTCCTTGGGGGCGGCCGGATTGGAAGGAATTTGGGTAAACTGGCCCTTGGCTATTTCCCGGGTTTTCTTTTCCAAAAGAAAAATGGAATTGGTGATGGCCCTTGTATTTAAAACAGAGAGTAAAACCCCCAGTACAATTGCCACAATGGTAATAATAATTGTCAATTGTATTGCCTTGCCGATCATCAGGCTGGAAAGTAATAGCCGTGAGTTTTTAATTTCACTTTTTACAACAATAATATGTTTTAATTTTTCACCGACATCCTTGGCCAGGCCATTTCTTTCTGCAAGGGAAACGGACGGGTCATAATCCTTTGGCGGATTCTTAATTACCTGGGCTTCCTTGGCAAATAACAGCGAATAATTCTGAAATAGCACCCGGGCTTCCTGCGCAAGTCTTTTGCCCTCGGTATCTGTCAACATACCCGCAAGAAGGTCCATCTCTTTTTCAAATGCGGTTTTCAGCTCCTTATATTTGTTATAATAATCA
>JAAEMC010000636.1 GCA_024225895.1 Desulfobacteraceae bacterium
ATATTTGAACCTTTTTTTACCACCAAAGGGGTTGATCAGGGGACGGGGCTAGGCCTTGCCGTCTCTTATTTTATTGTTGTGGAAGATCACAAAGGCAAGATGGAGGTGCTCTCCGAACCCGGCTTCTGGACACGGTTTGTCATTAAACTGCCGGCGGAGCCGGCTGCTGTATGATCACAAATTATATTTTTTAGGCGTTTTGATTACCCATTTGGATTTTTTCCATATATTTTGTATGTTAGTTTCCCATATAAGGACATAAAACAGATAATGAGTGTTAAGAATGTATTGTTTCTGGGTGATGAGCAGCTGTATGAATTTTGCCGGCCCATTGAACAAGGAGAAATGGATATTGCCAAAAAGATTCTGAACGACCTTGGCGATACCATGGATAATTTTAAAAAAAAGTATGGTTTTGGCAGGGCCATTGCCGCCCCCCAGATCGGCCAATCAAGGAGGGTTGTCTATTTAAATACCGGAGATCAAAAGATCCATTTTATCAATCCTGAACTTGAGTTTTTATCCCAGGAGAAGTTCAAAATCTGGGATGATTGCATGAGTTTTCCGGGACTTGAGGTGTTGGTCTGGCGGTATAAAAAGGTAAAGGTATTTTATAAGGATCTTGATTTCAAAGAT
>JAAEMC010000637.1 GCA_024225895.1 Desulfobacteraceae bacterium
TATACAAAGGATTTCTCCTTAAAACGGGATAAATACATGGACCATACTGCATCTTTAAGGAAAAAGAGGAAGGCCATTGAATTGATGCAGAAAAGCGAAGAACACCTGGCAAAGAAAAAATACAAAGAGGCGCAGGTGTCGTTGAAAAAAGCACTCAAGAAAGAGGGAAGCGATTATACAGGCAATGTCTTGATGTCAAAATGCATGCTGCTGCAAAAGAACGCTAAGTCATCATTAAAATTTGCTAACCGGGCCAAAAAGATCTACCCTTCCGAAGCACAAGGATATTATGTGGCAGGATTGGCCTGTTCAGAACTAAAAAAGCATGACCGGGCCTATCAGAATTTTAAAAATGCGATGAGCTATTGCCCGGCAACCCCCAGATAGCCTTTCACAAGGGACATTCCTTGGATAAAATGGGACAGAGAAAGCGTGCTGCACAAGATTATATGAAATATCTTAAGATGATCGATTACCAGTCCAATAAATATTCCCAATATGCATATAAACGATTGAGAGCCTGGGGATATGTTAAATAACAAATTGATTGCCTGATCATGAAATTTAAAAGTCTGAAAACCTGCATTGATTTTTTATTAATGGAAAAACAAGCGGTCCGGATCCGTCAGGAAGTGAACCCGGAACTTGAAATGGCTGAAATTACCCGCAGGGTGTTTGAGGCCAATGGGCCGGCTCTCTTGTTTGAGAATGTAAAAAACAGCCCGTTTCCTGCTGTTTCAAATTTATTGGGAACCTGGGAGCGGACACAAATGATTTTTGAGCCTGAACTTGAAAGGGTGAAAGCCCTTGTGGAATTAAGATCAGATCCATCCCAGCTTTTTAAATCACCTAAAAAAGGATTTCAAGCACTTAAAGCATTGATCCATGCCCTTCCCATGAAAACGGGCACAGCCCCTGTTCTTGCCAACAGAACCCGGATTGAGTATTTGCCCATGATCAAGTGCTGGCCAAAAGACGGAGGGGCCTTTGTCCTCTTGCCCCAGGTGTTTTCCCGTGACCCTGAAAATTCTTCTGTCTTAAACTCTAATCTGGGGATGTACCGGATTCAAATTTCAGGCGGTGATTACGAGAAAAATTGCGAAGTGGGGCTCCATTACCAGATCCATCGGGGTATCGGCAATCACCATAAAAAAGCCCTTGAGCAGAATAAACCTTTGAAGGTGACTATTTTTATCGGAGGCCCTCTTGCCCATACCCTTGCTGCGGTCATGCCCCTTCCGGAGGGACTGCCGGAGGTTGCGTTTGCCGGGGCGCTTTCAGGCAGAAACTTTCGATATTGCCTGAAGAATGGTTTCACATTGTCTGCAGATGCTGATTTTTGTATCACCGGAACCATTGTACCCCATAAGACAAAAATTGAGGGTCCTTTTGGCGACCATCTAGGATATTATTCCAATGCCCACCCGTATCCCTATTTAAAGGTTGAAAATGTCTGGCATAGAAAGGATGCGGTTTATCCTTTTACCGTGGTAGGACGGACCCCGCAGGAAGATACCAATTTCGGCAAACTGATCCATGAGATTACAAGATCTGCGGTTCAAGACACCATCCCGGGGGTTGTGGCTGTGAATGCTGTGGATGATGCTGGGGTACATCCTTTGTGTCTTGCCGTAGCCCATGAACGATATGTGCCATATGAACCAAGAGCACCAAGAGAACTTTTAACCCATGCCAACGCCATATTGGGTACCAACCAGCTATCTTTGGCAAAATATCTTTTCATCTGCGCTTATGAAGACAACCCGCGTCTGAATGTGAATGATGAAAAAGCTTTTTTTATCCATCTTTTGGAACGGATTGATTTTTCATCGGATCTGCATTTTTTGACCCGGACCACCATGGATACCTTGGATTACTCTACCCGCCGGATTAATCAAGGATCAAAGCTGATAATGGCTGCAGCCGGAGAGAAAAGGCGTCAGTTGAATTCACAATTTCCCGGTAATTTTTCATTGCCTAATGAATTTAAAAATCCAAAAATTCTTGCGCCAGGTATGGTGGTTGTGGAGGGGCCCCTATTTACTTCCTATGACAATGCCAAAGGGCAAATGAAAAAGTTGGCAGACCATCTATATCCGCAGAAAGGACTGGAAAAACTTCCCTTGTTCGTCGTGGTAGATGATGCCGGCTTTACCGCGGCCTCTTTTGCCAATTTTTTATGGGTCACATTTTTACGATCCAATCCTTCCCATGATATTTACGGTGCTAATGAAAAGATAAGATTCAAGCATTGGGGCTGCAATCCTCCGCTGATCATTGACGCTCGGGAAAAACCATTTCATGCAGATCAGTTGATTCCGGATAAAAAAACAGCCAGAAAAGTAGATGAGATGGGTAAAAAGGGGGGAGAGCTTTTTAATATTATATAGAGAGAGACCCTTTTAAAATAAATCCCAATGATTTGTAATGTGAACTATTCTGATACCGATGTGCCGGTAAAATCCAGGCTCAGTTTGGACTGCAATTCTTTGGCCTTTTTAAGGACTTCTTTTAGCATTCTTTTTTCAATGGAAGACATTTTTTTCGGATGGATATAATTGTGGGCTTTTAATTGATCTCCCAAAATTCGGTTGATCTGTCCCATAAATCTTAATTGCATCATGAAACTATAAGCTTGTTCTATTTCATTGTATTCATTTCTTGTGATTGTTTTTTTCAAAAAGAGTTGGTAAAGCCTGTCCTGGGTGTTGGTCTCTTTGATGTGGTGCTTTAATGCGTATATCCTGGCAAATTCAATAAATGGCAGTTGAGCCATTTTAATGTTCAGACAATTTTTATGCTCCCCCTTTTTTTCCACTAAAAAATTTTGGAAAATACCAATAGGAGGTTTGAAATATACTGCATTCTGCGTCATGTTCCTGAAGAAACCGGACCACCCGGATAAAGATGCAAAAAGATGCCGGCTTAAACTGTCGGTAAGATCCTTATTGCCGTATGCAAATCTGAAATCAAAAAAAATAGAGGTGTGAAAAAGATCTTTAGGGGTCGCTTCATAAATCCATTGTGAGAAATAAGATTTCCATTTTGAAATCGACTGACACCATTTGGGATTTTTTGCCATGATATTCCCGCCACAATAATCATATCCAGCCTGATCAAGCCATGTGCATACTTTTTCTCCTAAATTGAGAAAATATTTTTGAGCCTTTTTTTCATCGGCAATTGAACCTGTATCCTCAAAAATAAGAGCATTGTCCTGATCGGTTTTCAAAGTCTGCTCTTTTCTGCCTTCAGAGCCTAAGGTAATAAATGCAAATGGAACCGGGGCAGGTCCAAGTTCGTCAATGGCAAATGATATAATTTTGTTTAAAATGGTATCTGACAATGCTGTAATCAGCCATGTGACGGTTCTTATTTTAGTCCCGCCGGTGATCATGCTGTGGATCAATCTGGGCAGCTGGCTGTGTTTGCCGATGATCTGCTCAATAGCTTCGGCATGGTTGATTTCCCGGATAAGGGAGGCATAGGATAATTCTGCTAATAAACGATTGTCCAGGTCAGGCGTTTGGGAAGCTGCATTAAATAATTTCAGATCAGACAACTGAGTCTGGCTTTCAGATAATATGCTGATGGGAGCAGGTGGCGGAAGGCTTTTTTGTTCATCTGCCGGGATGAAGATTCTAACATAAGGCATATGGCCTGTCTCTTTGGTTTTAGTATATGCCCATATGGTGCCATGATGGTGATTCAAAATCTCTTTAAGGGTTAAAGGTGTGGTCCGGGGTTGATCGTCAATGGGTTGATCTTCCCATTTTTTGATTGTTTCCGGTTTGACGGGATCTCCTTTCCATAAAATATCCACTAAAGCAATTTTATTTTCAGTTTTCAGGGTACAATGAAATGAGGAAGATCGCGTTGTTTCTTTGAGCCGGTCCAAAATGAACAAGACGGATAGAATAAAAGAATATTGATCGGCTTTTATAAATATTCTTTGTTTTTCCATGGCAGTATTAAGTTCAAATAATATCTGCAGTTTATCACGAGCTCTTCTGGCAATGGTTTTCAAAAGAGTTTTCGTCAAAATCCTTTTCAAGGAAATTTTTGCTTTGATTAAGCTTGCATAACTGTCGGAAACGCCATTGAGCATATCACTTAGTACAATGGATTCCTTGTGAATGATATTGATAAACTCCTGTTGACGGGTGCTGTCCATTTTAGGGAATGCTTTCATGGCTTCAACAGCTGCGCGGATACTGGAGAGAGGAGATCTGGCAGTTTTTGAAAGGGTTTGCAAAAGTAATTCAATCTGGGTTTCAGCATGGTTTTGCCCCGTGATATCAGCCAGGATAACAATAAAACCTGCAAATTGACCGGAGCTGTTTAAAACCGGTGCTATCTGGGCTTGTAAAATCAGATTGTTTAGCTGGAAAATGAAATGAGATACAATCTGAGCTGCATGCCGGGTTAAACTCTGATTGATATCATCCAGTGCATGCTCAATCATGCTTTTTCCCAAATGAAGCATAATAGATGTTCCAATAAAGGAAATCGACTGGTTTCTTAGGTTTTCTTCAAAAAGAAGATATTGTTTTGCCTGGTTGTTATGCAGCAGAATGATTCCATTAACATCACAAATGACAATGGCTTCAGGAAGCTTTGAAATAAATGCGGAAAGAATCTTTTGTTCCTGGGACAGATCGCTGCTCAATGGGATAGTATCAGAGGTTTTTTTATCTTTAAGGCCAAGGCAATGATCCGTCATTTCATTGATGGCATATACAAGGTGTTTTAATCCGGGATGATTTTTCTCTTCGATCCTGAATAAAGGATCACCTGGTGCTAAATCTTTGGAAGAAAGCTGCCGGATTTCTTTTACTAATTTCTGGATGCTGGATTGAAAAATAATCATTCTTTGAATCAAAGGCCTTTCTTTTTAGAAGGTATGTTAAAAAAGGCAGAAAAAAAACATTCTTTTTCCTTTATCAGTAAATTCAAGTCAGATGTCAAGTGTTTGAAGATATAGCAAATTATTCAATATTATATTCAAAGATTGAATCCCGAATAAAACGGTCTATATCCCTACGATTTAAACCCTATAGAAGCTATTTCGTATCCAAAATATTCATTCAAATTTAACAAACTTGTAATTTCTAATCCAAAGAGCTCCAAAAAAGAAAAATTTGTATTAAGAATTAGAATAGTAAGCAAAGTATCTGAGAGTAATTAATTAAAATATGATTTAATTTTAATATGTTATGGGATATTATTTTCAAAAATTATTACTTGTAATTATTTTTTGATAATCACAGGATACATAATTATTTATTAAAAAAAATAA
>JAAEMC010000638.1 GCA_024225895.1 Desulfobacteraceae bacterium
ACCATTACGGTAACCGCCAATAGTGACGGAGTTTTCAGGGTGCATGCCATTGACCGGGAGTCGGCTGTAGCCTTGCCCGGTAAAATGCTGGAAAAAGTGGCAGCAGTTTTTGGAGAAGAAATATGACTACATTTTTCCTTTATGTCAGCATTGGCTTGTGTTTTTTAATGCTGTTTTCCCTTTACAGGGCATTGTTTGGCCCCACGGTGCTTGATCGACTCATCGGGGTGAATGCCATTGGCAGCAAGACAGTTGTTTTGCTTTTGCTTATCGGGTTTTTGTATAAACGGGTGGATATGTTTGTGGATATTGCCTTAGCTTACGCTTTCCTCAACTTTATTGCTGTTTTGGTGGCATCCCGGTATTTCCACAAAAGAAAAGGGCTCTACGAGGAATCCTTCATGGAATAATGATTTTTCAGGAGTTAACATGGATATTCTTGTTATTATATTAATTTTATTTGGCTTATTCCTGTTTTTTGGCGGGGCGGTTGGAATTTTAAGAATGCCTGATTTTTACAGCAGACTCCACCCGGCCGGGAAGCTGGATACCTTGGGTATTATGACCATTGTTATGGGTCTTGCTATCTATAATTTGCACCATTTTTCCCTGGGAGCCCTGCTATTGTCCATCAAAATGTTTCTTATCGTATTTTTTGTCTTTTTATCAAGCCCCACTGCCACCCATTCCATTGTAGATGCAGGAATGAGGGCAGGGTTGAGGCATTGGCAAAAAAAGAAAGGGAAGGAATCATAACAATGCACTGGCAAATTGATCTGATTGTTTTAACCTTTGTTATCTTTTGCGCCATTGCTGCCATATCTGTGAAGGACCTTTTGGCAACTGCCATCCTTTTTGGAGCCTACAGCTTTATGATGTGCCTCTTATGGGCGGTGATGGGAGCTGTGGATGTGGCCTTTACAGAAGCCTCGGTTGGTGCAGGTGTTAGCACCGTTTTCTTTGTGGCGGCCGTATTCAGGACAAGCAGGAGGACCAAAGATTGAGACTCATCGGTTTTATTATCGTCTGTCTGACAGGAGCATTTTTACTGTACGGTACCACAGAATTGCCTGACTGGGGGGATCCCCAATCCCCTGCTTCTGTTCATCTTTCCAATCACTATATTGAAAGAGCAATGGAAGAAACACAAGTTCCCAACCTGGTAACCGCCGTACTGGCCGATTACCGGGGATTTGATACCATGTTTGAAACCGCGGTTATTTTTTGTGCGGGGTTGGCATGCTTTTTACTGCTCAGGGATTTTAGGAAAGAAAAGGAGCGGTTTTACCGTCATGTACCCACCGGAGTCATCCTTCATTTTAAAGACAGTAAAAAGAAACTGCCCATTGGAAAGGAATTCCAACACATGGACAAGCAGTGGGTGCCTTATGATATTATCATTCAATCGGTATGTCGAATTCTGATTCCCTTTATCCAGATTTATGCCCTATATGTAGTTGGCCATGGTGATTTCAGCCCTGGCGGGGGATTCCAGGGAGGCGTTATTTTTGGTTCGAGCCTAATCCTTATTGCCATTGCCTACGATCTTAAAACTCTTGTAACAAGGATTAAAGAAAAGGTTTTGGGTATTTTCGCTGCCGTGGGGGTCCTCATTTATGTAGGGATCGGCTTTATCTGCATGCTGTTGGGCGGAAATTTTTTAGATTATTCAAAACTTGCAAAAATTATTCCCGTGGATCCGGGACATATCCGGGCTTTGGGAATGCTGGGTGTTGAAATTGGTGTTGGTATAGCCGTTATGGCGGTTATGGCCATTATTTATATTAATATTGTCTCTGAAGGCAAACATGATGAAGGCTTGTAAGGTAGACTGATGACAGAAATCCTATCCTTGATCGTAGCCAAGTATAATTACTGGCTTTATGTGATTCTAATGATGATCGGCCTTTATGCCATGATCGCAAAAAATAATTTGATAAAAAAACTGGTTGGCATGAATATTTTTCAAACAGCAATTATCCTCTTTTATGTCTCCATTGGATATAAAAAAGATGCCACCATTCCGATCATAGAAGGTGCACACGGCGGGCATGGCGCCAGTGGCGCAGCAATTCATGCCGCTGATTATATTAATCCGTTGCCCCATGTTCTGATGCTGACGGCCATTGTGGTTTCCGTTGCGACCTTTGGCGTGGCCATGGCCCTTGCTGTCCGTGTATATCAGCGGTATCAGACCCTGGAAGAAGATGAACTTAGAATGCGTTTATCGGAAAAATAGACCATGAGTAATTATCCTGCATTAATTGTTGTTGCTCCATTGATTGCCGCTCTCTTTGCCGGACTTGCCGCCTGGATTGAAGAAAAACTAACCTATGCCATTGCCCTGATTGGGATGGCTGTTTCATTCTATGCAGCCATTGAGGTATTATTTCGCGTAATGGCTACGGGAACCATTCAGTATAAAATGGCTGGCTGGAACCCGCCAATGGGGATCGAATACCGGATTGACCTGTTAAACGCTATGGTATTGCTGCTGGTTTCCGGCATTGCTTTTTTCAACCTTATTGCCAGTTTTAAAAGCGTGGAACAGGAAACTCCAGATCGTCAAGGTTCCTATTATACGGTTTATCTATTATTCGTTACCGGGCTTTTGGGAGTGACAGCCACAGGCGACCTGTTTAACCTATATGTACTTATTGAAATCACCTCTTTGACCAGCTATGCCCAAGTGGCTTTGGGTGATAGAGATAGAGGGCCATTGGCAAGCCTTAACTAT
>JAAEMC010000639.1 GCA_024225895.1 Desulfobacteraceae bacterium
AACTCAATCAGCTGCTTATATATTAAGTGTCACAGGAAAAATCAACATCCCGGATATTTGTTCTATACACAAAGAGTTATATAAAATGTTGGGATTGCAAAGATAAAAAAATGGGTCGGCCCTTACAGCAGGCCGACCCTGGATCATTGGAGGATAGAGAAGGCTGTTTGGACTAGTCCTTCTTTGTGCCCAGGGCAGATGATCCGACTGCCTGGACTTTCCGGTATACTTCGGTATAAGGAAGTTTGTTGCCTTTTATAGAGAGCAGATCATCTTCAATGGTAATGCCGAATAATCGTTCGTTCTCCTCAAGATACGGACGGATTAGATCCCAATCTTCAGGGGTTAGTGCCGCAAATTCTCCGCCATTGAGATGTTCATCCACCACCTTGCATTCCGGGTCACGCATGTATATGGCGCCTCCAGAGGCAAGAGAAAAAAGATTGGACCCGGGATAGGGCATATCCAGATCAATCAATTGGCCATCATCATCAAACGTGATCCCGTTAAGGATAACAAAACCTCCGCCGTTCAAAGGATCTCCAGCCATAAAAGATTCAGCTAGGTAATCCAGGCAGGTGCCGTTGATCACTACCCTGGGTCTACCCGTGGCATTAATCAGGGGGCGTCCGGCAGCATTTCCCATCACATATACATCATCGCCTTTTGCACCGTACATGAAGGTCTGCCCAACATTACCGTAAATTACCAGCTTTCCCTGCTTAATAATTTGCCATAGCTGGTCCTGGGCATTGCCATGAACATGAATTTCCATGCCGTCAATACCCGATGCCAGATAGTCACCGGAAGAATCATAGACATCAAAACGGACATCATCCGAATTTTGACCAAAACCGCATCCGGTAAACCGTTGGCCTTTATACCCGTAACAGATAAATTGTTTCCAGCCCAGACGGTACGCCTTGTTGATCATTCTGGAATCGCAGTCTTTGCCTTCCGGCTCAAATCCTCTGGCATTTACCACTAAAATTTTTCACTTCCTTCGGGCGATCTTAAATCATTTTGTGTGGCAAAGTCAATATAGGCATAAACCTAAATCCACCGCCAACTTTAAACAGTCTTCTCCAAAGCCAATTTTGAGATATTTTTTAATGTTGATTAGATTTCAGGTGGGTTTTTAGCTTTTTGAACACTTTTTAGAGGCCTTTCCACTGACTTTGGGCGCAGGAATAGTGTTGATAAAACTTGTATTTCTTGTTTTGTCCAAAATCTTCATACATTATCCTGATGGTACCGTTTGTAACATGGCAATCCGCTTACGGGCATCAATCAGCTTCCTAAAGGATGGATGCCTTTTGGATAATCGTAAAATTAGCTGCCTGGATTTTTTTATCACACGACCCGGCAGATTGATGATTGAGAACCGTATGGCTTTCATCCTTTTGTTTTTCATCTCAGGTTCCAATGCCAATGCTTTCAGTATTGCATTCAGATTTAATGCAA
>JAAEMC010000640.1 GCA_024225895.1 Desulfobacteraceae bacterium
ACATGATAGAAACAGGTACCGTAGTATCGGAACATATTTTTGCGATTTGCTATAGATCTAAATAGAGCGGAATCTGATGGAGTTCAGAAGACTGTTCTTCAGTTTGCCCGAAACGCCAGTTTTTTATCTGGATCCCATCCTGGGTCATCCGGTCAACCATTCCCTTTATATTGATAATGGGATGGCGTTCAAACACATTGGGAAGCCCGTAGGTCAGACTGCAAACCAGGCATTTACCCGGGCGCTGTGCCAGCTCAAAGGACAAAATGATTTTATCAGGATTCACCCGGATCAGCTTGAGCCTTATATCATAGGCCCCTTCTAATGCATCACCGTATAATGCCTCAAAAAATTGATTGCTCTTTTCCAGTGGCAGAAGCGAATCAAGATAATCCTGAGTAAACACTTTTTCCATTTGAATTTGGTCCATTTTTTATGCCTTCTTTCGTCTTGTATGATTGAACCGTCGAATTATTCGAACATTAGAAATTTATTTTTATTAAAATAGCGCTTGAAAATCAAGGCCTAACCCGAATATTTCACGAATCGAGTTTGTTTTAGCTGTAAGTTGCAGGGCATGCTGCTGTAATTGTTTACCGCAAATGCCCTGCAACGCATCAGATGAGACAAAATCGGTTCGCCAGGAAGGTGAGATTTTGACCATTTCATTAACAAGACACTTTGTCTTTCTAATCTGCTCAAAAAGTCACATGTAATCAATTGTAATCATAATGTTTTTGAAAGTTTTACTTAAAATCTCATGAAATATCCGGGCTAATATCTTTTTGTATGGGGGCGTTCTAAGGGATGATAAGAATGTCATGACTCAATGATTACCTTTATTCAAAGAGTATTTTGCACCATTAAGTTGAAATTCATTAAAAATTTGATAGAATACCTTGTTTAAATGGTGTTAAATGGTTGTAAACAAATAATGATTAACTGCTGCAAAATAGCACCTTCTCAATATGGTATAAATAATGACCACATCAGATTAGAAAGTATAATTCATGGAAAAAGTGAACATTTTCAAAGGATTCAAAACCCGGCTGAAAGGGGAGCCGGACCTGAGTATAATTAAACTTCCAAAGCCATCCACCATTGCTGTATCTGCTTTGGATATTCCGTTTATCCGGCCCAGGATCCTGGTAAAGGACGGAGATAAAGTTAAGATCGGTTCACCGCTTTTTTATGATAAGCAAAACCCGGATATCCAATACCTTTGCCCGGGAGCAGGAGTGGTCCAAAAAATTGTCTTTGGTGCCAGAAGACGTTTACATGAAGTGGTGGTACAACTTTTCGAAAAAGAATACCATGTTGAATTTGAATCCCTAACAAAAAAAGCCCTTGGAACAGCCGATACCCAAAAAATCATTGATATCCTCATTAAAGGTGGATTATGGCAATGTCTGCGCCGGCTGCCCGCACGGGATACGGCTGATCCGAAAATTCAGCCCCCTTTGATCATCGTCTGTCTTAACGAGAATGACATGTTTGCCCCCCACCCGGGACTCTATCTTGAGAATGAAACATCCTTTTTTGAACTCGGGCTCTCACTATTAAGAAAAATATCAAAAAGGGTTGTGGTTGCCGCCCGGAAAAATCATTTGGAAAAGCTTGCACCCCTTAACACAAATATCACCCATGTAATCCCGGATCTGTATCCGGCATGGAATCCAGGGGCCATCCTTTTTCATATCAAAAAAACAGCTGATGAAAACAATGCCTGGTATGTAACAGGGCAGCATCTGCTTTTAATGGTCAAACTGATTTTAACCGGACATTACCCCATTGAACGGATAGCCACTGTATCCCGGGAAAATGATAAAAAGCCCCACCTTCTCATCCGCCAGGGCATGCCGGTTAAAAGCCTTGCGCCAAGTCTGGGCAAGAATGATCTGATCACCTCAGGCATGTTCAGCGGTCGTATTATTGCCCCGGATTCGCATATGGGATTTTTTGAAAATACCTTGAATATTTTAAAAATCAAAAATGAGGAAGAGTTCCTGGGCTTTATCCGGCCGGGAACTGCCAAAACCACTGTATCAAACACCTTTTTATCCTGTTTGTTCGACAAACCCGGGCAAGCAGACTGCGACACCCATGGAGAAGAAAGGGCCTGCATCAATTGCGCCTGTTGCCACAGAATCTGTCCCAATGATCTGATGCCCAATTTCATTATGAAGGCCCTGCATGGAGATGATCTGGAAGATGCACTGGACATGGGGCTTTTAGACTGCTGCAATTGCGGGCTTTGTTCCTATACCTGCCCTTGTAAAATCGAACTGGCCCATATCTTTCAGGATGCCATGAATGCTTACCACAAGGACAAAGAATAACCAATGAAATGGCTGAAAAGAATATTTGATAAGAGTGAAAAACACTTTTCCGGATCTGGTAAGCTTGCCAAAGCCCATGCCTTGTTCGACGCCACAAAAACCGTCTTTTTCCACCCCTTGCGAAGGACTGCCTTTATACCGTTCTTAAGGGATTGCCTGGATCTGAAGCGATATATGACGTTTGTACTCATCTCTTTGGTGCCCGTGACCATCTTCGGGATATACAATACCGGGTACAGGGCCGGGCTTGGTTCAGGGGTTGAACTGGATCTTTTGGACTCTTTTTTACATGGGTCCTATTATGTTATCCCCATTATCCTGGTCTCATACGTGGTGGGGCTTTTCTGGGAAATTCTTTTTGCCGGCATCCGAAAACATAAAATTTCCGAAGGCTTTCTGGTAACTGGGCTTCTTTTCCCACTGACCCTGCCGGCCACCATCCCTTTATGGCAGGTGGCTCTGGGCATTAGTTTCGGGGTCATCATCGGCAAGGAAGTATTTGGCGGCACTGGCCGCAATATTCTCAACCCGGCATTGACAGCCAGGGCGTTTGTTTATTTTTCATACCCGGTTTCCATGTCAGGGGAAATCTGGATACCCAATCTGGGGGCTGTGGATGGTATGTCCGGTGCAACTCCCCTGGCTGTAGCAGCCCAGGGTAACCAGAGCATATTGGCAGCTCTTTCTGACATGGGTTTTGCGCTCAAAAATCTGTTCTGGGGCTTTGTTCCCGGCAGTATTGGTGAGACATCCGTATTCTGTATTGTTTTAGGGATGTTCTTTCTTCTGGTGACAAGGATTGCCAATTTCAGGATTATTGCAGGCGGTATTGCCGGCCTTATATTCACGGCAATTGTGTTTTACTTGTTCGGTGAAGACCCGGGGTCATGGATAAAGGCAGGCCCCTTGTACCATCTTTTTGCCGGCAGCTTTCTTTTTGGTATCACCTTTATGGCAACTGACCCTGTCAGCGCACCGGGTACCAATGAAGCCCGGTGGATTTTTGGATTTTTAATCGGCTTTTTCACGGTCACCATCCGGGTTGCCAACCCGGCTTTTGTGGAAGGTACCATGCTGGCTATCCTCTTTATGAACGTTTTTGCACCGCTTTTAGACCATATGGTGGTCAAATACAAAGTGTCAAAAAGGATTCCCAATGTCTGAACAAACTTTAGAAAATCAAGGTTTGAAAGGCCCGGATAAAAACAGCAGGCTCAATGTAATTAAATTTGCTTTACTGACCTCCTTGATTTGCAGCCTTTTGATCACCTCTGCCGCTACAGGTTTGAAAAATTTCCAACTCAAGAATATGGAAACAGACCGCAAAAAAAATATTTTAAAAGCCTGCGATCTGCTGGACTCTCAAAAAAAGGCCTCCAAAAAACAAATTAACCAACTCTATACAGCCAACATCAAAGAGGTCATGGTGAATCCGGAAGGCAAAATAATAAAAACCCATACTGATGGGGCGTTAAAACTCTTTCTTTATGAAAAGAATGACGGCAAAAGCGGGTATATCATCCCCATCAACACCCGGGGACTCTGGGGAAAAATCCAGGGGTACCTGGCCTTTGAGAATGATGGCCAGACTGTATCCGGTTTCAGCGTTTTCTCCCATTCGGAAACCCCGGGGCTTGGCGGTGAAATCGAAAGCACCTGGTTTCAAAAGAACTTTAAAGGCAAAAAAATCATCAACTCCCAGAATAAATTTGTTTCCGTCGGCATTGCCAAGGGAAAGGTTAAAAATCTGCCCAAAGAGGACCGTTATAATTATGTGGATGGAATCAGCGGGGCTACATTAACCGGGAAATATCTATCAGAGGGCATAAAAGAGACATTAACCCAGTACAACCCGGTATCTGTCACCTTCAGGCAAAAACAATTGCGCATAAAAGAACAAAAGGAATAATCCATGTTAGCTGAAAAAGATCATTTTAAAGAGATATTGATCAAAGGCATCTGGAAGGAAAATCCGGTAGCATACCAGGTTTTGGGTATCTGCTCTGCATTGGCTGTCACCGTTAAGATGAGTACCGCCATTGTTATGGGGATTGCATTGACGATTGTCACAGCTTTTTCAAGCCTGATTATTTCATCCATGCGCAAACATATCCCTTCCAATATCCGGATCATCGTGGAACTGGCCGTGATTGCCTCATTGGTAATTGTCACGGACCAGATTCTAAAAGCCTTTCTTTATGACATTTCAAAACAGCTTTCCATTTTCGTAGGGCTGATCATTACAAATTGTATTGTGTTGGGCAGAGCGGAATCCTTTGCTCTGGCTAACCCGCCGGCGGATTCTTTTGTGGATGGTGTGGCAAACGGTATCGGGTATTCCTTGATCCTGGTCTGTGTGGCCTTTATCAGGGAATTGCTGGGATCTGGAAAAATTCTAGGGTTTAATGTCATCCCTGGTTTTTTAGTGGATATGGGGTATCAGAATATGGGGTTGATGGTCCTGGCACCTGGGGCCTTTTTTATAATCGGCCTGCTGGTGTGGCTGAAAAACAATCTGCCAGGGGTCTCCCATGAGGAGAACTAACCATTATCGAATAGGTATCTTAGCATATGGAGTAGAACATGGTTGATCATTTAAGTCTGTTTATCAATTCAGTTTTCATAGGCAATATTCTTTTGGCCTATTTTTTGGGAATGTGCTCGTTTATTGCAGTTTCAAAAAATGTGGAAACCGCGACAGGTTTAGGATTTGCAGTTATATTTGTATTAACGGTCACCTCACCTGTCAACTGGCTGATTTACCACGGGCTCCTGGCGCCGGGAGCATTGGCCTGGGCAGGATTCCCCGACCTGGATCTAAGCTTTCTAAAATACATCACCTTTATTGCTGTAATTGCCGCCATTGTGCAGGCAGTTGAAATGATTATCGACCGGTACTCCCCGCTTTTGTATGTCACACTGGGGGTCTTTTTACCGCTGATTGCCGTCAATTGTGCAATTTTGGGCACATCTCTTTTCATGGTTGAGCGCAATTACACCTTTATGGAATCTGTTATTTTTGGGGCTGGTTCCGGTACAGGCTGGATGCTGGCCATTGTCTCCATGGCGGCCATAAGAAATAAACTTAAGTACGCAGATTGCCCAAGGGGACTTGAGGGATTCGGCATTACCATGATTGTGGCAGGACTAATGGCCATGACCTTTATGATGTTTTCAGGAATTACGCTTTAACTTAAGGAGCCGATAAGTGATTTATCTTGTCAGTATACTGGTTTTTTCCAGTGTCATTTTTATTCTGGTGACCGTGCTTCTTTTTGTGGAAGCCAAGGTCACAACCCAGGGAGAACATGAAATAACCATCAATGATAAGAAGGATGAACGCCTAAAAATACATGGAACCCCCACTCTTCTTTCCGCCCTGTCCCAAAATGAAATATTTTTACCGTCTGCATGCGGGGGCTCCGGATCCTGCGGCATGTGCAAATGTGTAGTCAACGAGGGTGGCGGCAGCATCCTGCCGACCGAACTGGCCCACTTAAGCCGCAAGGACAAACTATCCAATAAAAGACTCTCCTGCCAGTTAAAGGTCAAAGACAATCTTGCCATCCGCATCCCGGAATCCATTTTCGGCATTAAAAAAATCGGGGCTGAAGTGGTTTCCAATAGAAATGTTGCCTCCTTTATCAAGGAACTGGTTATTAAACCGGAGGAGCCGGTTGATTTTGAGGCTGGAGCCTATGTCCAGATTGATGTTCCTGAATACGATCTGACCTTTAAAGATTTTCATATTGAAAGCAAATTTGTCAGTGAATGGAAAAAATACAATCTTTTTGAACTGACCGCCAAAGGGGTTAAACCCGGATTTCGGGCTTATTCTCTGGCTAATCCCCCCCACAATAAAGATATTATGATGTTCACCATCCGGATTGCAACACCACCGCCTGGAACCGCAGGGATACCGCCTGGGTTTGGTTCATCTTATATATTTGGGTTAGAGAAAGGAGACCTGATCCAGATCAGTGGGCCTTACGGCGATTTCATGGCCAAGGAT
>JAAEMC010000641.1 GCA_024225895.1 Desulfobacteraceae bacterium
GTTCGAACGTCGGATATCAGCATAGTACGAAACGGATTCTTAGCCCTCCAGGACCGTGACGGCGATAACAACATCTTACGCCAATACACCTGGGGCCTGAACATGGGCGGCGGTATCGGCGGCCTGCTGGCCATGAAGCAGGATGGCTCAAACTATCAATATCTCTATGACGGCAAGGGCAACGTTGCCGGTGTGCTTGACGCCTCCCAGCAAACCGTGGCATCATACCGGTACGACGTCTTTGGAAATCTGTTGCAGCAAAGCGGCACACTGGACCAGCCGTTTATGTTCTCCACCAAACGGTATCTTGCCGGCCCGGGATTGAACTACTATGGATACCGCTTTTACCAGCCCTCAGTCGGTAGATGGCTGAAAAGAGATCCGTTGCAGGAAGCCGGCGGCTTGAATCTTTATGGGTTTGTCCTAAATAATCCGGTTAATAAAATTGATCCTTGGGGTTTAATGGATGCAGGACATTTAAATTGGATGTCAAGTGCTATGTCGGCAACCAATCAATCGTCTGGAAAACCATCTGGTGGTTCAGGTGGATCACCACAGAATAGTAATTGCCCAGTGGGACTCGTCGGAATTTCGGGGGATTTTTATCCTGTAGGTGCCGGAGCAGGAGGGGATGCAGGCATTTATTGGGATACAAATACAGGAGAATGGGGTTTTTACTTTGCTGTTGAAGGTGGTGCTGGAGAAGATAATGGAGCCTCCTTTGAGTCGGGTTATGCTGACAGTGTGGATGCTCTTTCTGGACCATATGGTGTAGTTGAGGGCGGTGGAGCAGGTGTTTCTGTTAATCATTCACAAAGTCCAAATGGGGAAACCGTTACAACTGTTAATGTCGGTTTTGATAATGCAGGCCTACCAACTGGGCATGGTGGTGCAGGCCATGGATGGCATCTTCCAATGGGAAACTATAAATAAGTAGGATTTAAATTTGAGTGAAATATTTTATAAATTAATGGTAATTTTTAAAATTGACCGAATCGAATTGTTTTTTTCAGTGTTTTTTGGGCTTTTGCTTTTCATCACATTGATTCCAACATATATGCTTTTTATCAGGCATGTGTACAAAAAATATGGTGTTTTTCAAACTAAATTTACTTCGAACAATAAGCTTTTTCATTTTAGAACCGAGTTCCATCAATTTATGAGAGAGCATGTCATTTACTTTGCTCTTGGTATTATTATGTATACTTGCTTAATTCTTGCATTTTTCTCGGGCATTTTAAGCATTGTTAATGGAATGCTTCTATGAACTGTATAAACCTGAATTCGGGGGACACCTTACTTTTGTTGACAAGTAAGGAAAAAGGGGTCAAATCGAAAGCGCCGGGATAAACCGGCTTAGAGTCAGGGATGAAAGA
>JAAEMC010000642.1 GCA_024225895.1 Desulfobacteraceae bacterium
ACATTTCTGATATAGCTGATGGAAAGATTAAAGCCGAATTCCCTTTGTCTTTCGAGGGTGTTACTCTTGAGGTGATTGGCATCACAGAAAGTGTTATGAATATTTTAGGAATTTGTGATACGGATTTATCTCTTGAGATGAATTATAACGCGAAGCTGAAATAAATTGAATTATATGGCCCCAAACCATCATCATAAGCCATCCTTCCAAATTCAACTTATTAATAAAAAACGCGGCAAGCATAAATCCCTATTAATAAGCACCAGTTTGGAGTTCAGAAAACGGCCCTTTTCAGGACATCGATCTGTTTTTAATTTTTAATGAAAAATCCGATCTTTTAACTGCCAGAAATGCAGTGAAAAAATCAAAATTTTATAACTTTTGAATGAGTTGAGTTTCCTGACTTTATAGATGCACATAATGTGGTCCCGGAATCAAATAATTTGAGCCGGGGCCAGGCTGATTATGAGTGCAGGCCGTTACAGAGAATATTGATCTGCTCAAGCCAGGTTTTCATATGGGCATCAAATAGCCAGGGCTGTTCCATTTGAAGGCTGTGCCCGGCCTTGTTGATCACCACAAAGCTTGCATTTGAAAAATTATCATAAATTTTCCATGCATCCTTATATCCTACTGACACGTCATACCGGCCCAGAAGAATGAGAGCGGGTCGATCAAAAGGTTGCTCAAGATCATCCACATCAAAGGAAAAATCACTATTCCGGATTTTTTCGATAAGATCCTGATTCGGCAAAGAAAGGGCAGGGAAAATCTCTTTTTTATACCGTTCCCATATCGGCCGGGTTTGGAGAACCAAAAACTGATCTATGCTCATATACTCATCTTTGGAGAGTTGGGAAATCAGCAAGTCGTCTTTTTCAAATAGCCTGAATTCAGGAAGCTCCCTTCTGGACCGGTCAAAATAGATAACCGGGCATAATAAAACAAGTCCTAGAATATTTGAGAACATTTTGTAAAGAATACCCCGGGCTAAAAGTCCGCCATAGGAAAGGCCTGTTATTATGAAATCCTGGCCCCCTGTCACATGTTCTATAAATTCCAGGACGATATCCAGCATGTCATCTGAATTTTCAATGGCAGCGCTGGTGCCGGAATGCCCCATACCGGGAAGATCAAAATAAATCCTTGTATAGCCCGGATACGATTCAAAAACCGGTTCCAGGCAGCCTTTCATCGCCCGATGGTCAATCTCATACCCATGAATGTTCACTACAGGTATGCCGTCGCCTATCTCTTCATAGTATATCTGTATGTCTTTTATTTTGATGATCATTACATTTTCTTGAACTCTTCAATGGTGCGGCCCCGGATAGCTTCTGCGATTTCAAAGACATAGTCATAAATGTGAAGTCCTTTGGAAGTAGCAATAATCTCACCGTTCTCAACGCCAATCTGCTCGGCACAATACTGCTTCATCATTTCAATGGCCGCAAGATTGGCAGGAAAACCGCCAAACAAATCCCATGAACGGAAATACGGATAAAAATGGAGTTGCCCGTCCTGGATTCTGGTATCGATATGCCTCAGGCAAGGCGGATCCACAAGCACCATATCTGAAGGCTGCCCAACCTGCAAAATCATCTGATTATTTCGTGGACCTTTATTTTTATAAGTCCAGATCATCAGTTCCATCTGATTAAGATAGTATGTTTCGTCTTCTTTGATCAGGACATTTCTGTCTTCCCAGACTTCCTTTTCCTGAATTAGAATATCGGTAAGTTTTTTATAATCATCTGGAAGATAGGCAATGTCACATTTGCAAATACGCTGTCCATAGGTGTAGGATTCCCCTTCTTTCTCTTCTCCTGTCATCAGATATGGCAGATAATCATCCAAATAATTTTCATCCACCGGATCAGGAAACCCTAGGACAGGATTCACTTTTGGCAAAAGCGGAATACTTGAAGGATGTGTAATATGGATGGTGATAAAATCAAATTCAAGTCGTTTCTGCCCTTCAAAAGAACCCCGGCTGATGGTAAAGGTCCTGCCGGACTCCACACATTTGTAAAGAGTTTGGAACCAGGCGTCTGACAGGCTTGTTGCCTTTATGGAAAGCGGTTGTAACATGGACTGCTCCTTTTTAAAAATTGACCAGCAGAAGGTGTCTAAACTGAGTTAATTTCAGGGTTCAATTTATATACTTTTCTTAAAATTCTGACAACAGCAAATCCAGTCAGAAAGTATCCATCATCTACCATCAAGAACAAAGCGGACTTTTTGGGCCATATCTGCAAGTCTTATGGGTTTCATAATGATTTCGGCAAGGTTCAGTTCCCAGGCTGTTTTACCATCGATAAGTTCACTATACCCAGTGCATACGATCACCGGCATTTGTGGAGATATATTATGTATTTTCTTTGCCAGTACAAGACCCGTCATCTGTGGCATGGTCATATCAGTGATTACCAGGTCAAAACCCTCAGGTTTATTTTTAAACATCTCAAATGCTTTTAACGGACTTTGTGCTTTATGAACCGAATATCCCAGACGGCCCAAAACATCCTCTGCCATTTCCAGTATTAATTCTTCATCATCGACCAGCAAAATGGATTCTTTGCCAGTGGGAACATTTGAAGGGGGACGGTCTTCATCAATCTCCGGTTTTACATCTACCACCGGCAAATAAACAAAAAATGAGGTCCCTTTACCAGGCTTGCTTTCCACATCGATATGGCCATTATGGTTTTTCACGATACCATGGACAACTGCAAGACCGATACCTGATCCATGACCGATCTCTTTAGTTGTAAAATAGGGATCAAAAATACGATCAATAATACTTGCAGGTATTCCCCTGCCATTATCTGAAAAGGTAATTCTTAGATACTCACCTTGTTTCAAACCGGTGAAACCAGGCTGTTTTGATTCTATTAAATTATATGAATCCACATTTATTTTAATTATCCCTGTGTTCTGGTCCATGGACTGTGAGGCATTAATACAAAGATTTAAAAAAATCTGGTTCATCTGGACCGGATCTGCCATGACAACTTTAGTTTTAATATTTATTTGTGGAACAATTTCAACACTGGAAGGAAGGGTTGATTTAATCAAGCGGATGACATCCTTCAGCAATTCTCCTATTTGGACCGGTTTAAGCGACTGTTTAGATTTTTTACTGAAGCTGAGCAATTGCCTGACAATATCTGCGGCCCTCAGACTTGCCTCTTTTATAGATTCAATATGGTGTGAAAAGCTGCTTGAAGACGGCACCTTTACAAGAAGCAATTCAGTGTTGCCAATAATAATATTCAAAATATTATTAAAATCATGGGCAATGCCGCCGG
>JAAEMC010000643.1 GCA_024225895.1 Desulfobacteraceae bacterium
GGTCAATATTTCCATCGGTTCGGCGGAGAAAGGTAAACTTGGCCATATGAAGACCGCAGATCTTCATCTGGCAACCGATCATGGCGGAGAGATTCAGCTGACAATGAACAGCACCCTTACTGGTGAATCCCTTACACTGAATACCATTGATATTGAATTTGATAATTCAAGTGAACACGGCATGGGCGCACTGGCTGACGAAGTGAACCGGTATTCTTCTTTTACCGGTATCAAGGCTACGGCAATTGTTGAAACCACCACCTCAAGCGCAATAAAAGCAGGAACCACAGGAACGGATTTTTCCATAAACGGAGTAAACATCGGTGCAGTCACTGTATATGAAAATGATTTTTCTAATGCACTTGTCACTGCTGTTAACGACAAAACGGCTGAAACCGGAGTCATGGCTGCCATTAATGTTGACGGCAGCCTGACCCTGGGCAGCACTGATAACCGGTCCATCAAAGTAGAAGGTTCCATTTCCGATGTTTTTGGAAATACATCCGGCACCATGTCCACCCTTGGATATCTTGGTCTGGTGAAAAGTGGTGTAAGCCAGTTTGACTTGGAGGGTATCGGCGCCGGTGCCACAGGCGGATCGGTCCGTCTTTCAGAAGATGTCGCTACCGTTGAGGAGTCCGTACTGGCGTCCGGATCAACCATAAACGTAGGATCAAAGATTGCGGCAGGTTCTGAAATAGGAGGTGCAGCTTTTATTGAATCAGTTGCAGACGATATCGATTTTGATATGACCTTTTCTGCAGGCTCTGCTTTGCAATATTCATCAACCCTTGCCAAAGATACAATCCTTGGAGGCAGTGTAATTGTATCTGGGAATACGGAGGATAATGCTGCAGCAGCCAATGCCGTAACCACGATTGAAGAGGATATGCTGCTTTCCGCCGGAACCACCCTAAAAAAACATTCCTACCTTGGGAAAGGCACGGTGATCACTACCGATTTTTCCTCAGGCGGTCAATCTTATCAATTGGGAGATGTCCTCACCGCAAGGATACAGCTCGATTTGGATTTAACCCTGGATTCCAACATGGTGCTGGCCTATGATTCTAATACCAACCATAATTCAGGCCTCAAGGCAGGTTCAGTGCTGGCCTCGGGCAGTGAAACCGGCACTGCTATTTCCATCGGTTTTACCCGGGATGATACTTCTGCGGCAGTATCTTTGATAGCCAGTGCAGGCGGGTCTACCATTTCTGCTGCAGATTTGTATCTTTCAGGCGGTGATGTGAGCATAAGCGGACAATATGTTTTTCAGGAAGGGTCACTGCTCGCAGGCGGCAGCATCCTCGCAATTGAATCAACCGGTTCCTGGAGCGGCCCGACCCTGGTGACGACGACCGGGATTATTGAGCAGGGAGATAGCATCTCAAACGCAAAGTTGATCATACTTGAGGGGGATCAGATATTGTCTGAAGATTTTTCAACCTATGATACCACAGCTGCCGCTCAGACCATTAAGGCCGGGTCTATCCTGACCACGGGTTTTCAGATGCAGGATGCCGCAGGATTTACCAGTAATCTGTTTTTGAACGCTGGGCTTGAAAGCGCTACCCTTAGCGAAGAAATGCTTGTCAAGACGGGTTCCTCCCTTCAGACAGGTACACGGATGAATACCGGGTCCATACTGGGATCCGCTATTTATGTTAGTGGAGGTGTCAATTCATCAGATGCCTCTGTTGGTCTTGATATTGTTGAGCGGTCCATCATTAAATCGGGTTCAATCCTAAAAATTGGAAGCACCTTAGAAGAAGGCTCCACCATTGGCGGCAGAACTCTTTTGCAAAATAACAGTAACCTTGAGAATGATATGTTACTAAAGACGGGAACATTTCTCTCCTATGGCTCGGTGATTGAGAGCGGATCTACCTTAAGCCAGGATATGGATTTGTATACAACCAACAGCGGTAACGGGGCCAACATTATTGTAAATTATGATGCCAATTTTCTTGCCGATGCAACAGCTATGGCTGCTTTTGATTATGCTGTGACTATCTGGGAAGGGTTGATCGACTCTTCGGTGAGCATTGAAATAGATGCCAATTATGTGGATCTTGGCGGCGGTGGCGCCCTTGGAAATGCTTCTGCCACCGGCAGTGTATTGGGATCAGCAATCACCGGCGCTTCCCAGGCCGGCGCCCGTTATGCCATGGCCCTTGCCAATTCAATAGACGGGGTTGATCACAATGGCGGGACTTCCGAGATTACGGCCAATTTTAACAGCAATGGCGCTACCAACTGGTATTTTGGAACCGACGCCAACCCCGGCGGAGCAGAGTATGATTTTGTCTCCGTAGTGTTGCATGAGATTGGTCACGGCCTTGGATTTTACAGCAATGTAACTAGTTCAGGTGCTTTGACAACCGGTGCACCTGCTATCTATGACTATTTTGTTGAAGATGATGCTGCAGCAACGGGCCTTGTTTTCGCTGATATGAACAATGCACAGCGGCTGGATGCCATTACATCACAGACCGTGGCCAACCAGATAACCTGGAATGGTGCTTTTGGAGTTGATGCAGCCGGCGGCAGCAACCCCGTCCTCTACTCCCCGGATCCCTGGGAGGGCGGGTCCAGTGTCTCACACCTGGACGAAACCACCTATGCGGCGGGTACGGCGAATGGTTTAATGACACCGGCCTTAACTAATGGTGAGGCACAACATGCTCCAGGCGATATTGCTCTGGGCATGCTCCAGGATATGGAATGGAAGCTGCCGAGCGGAGAATTGGTTTCCCTAAAAGCCGGTGATGTCCTTACCAATGACATGAAAGTAGGACAGAACGGCCTCACACTTGCTGAAGATCAGGTTCTGGTTAAGGGCAGCAAGGTGGCAGTGAACTCGATGTTGGCTGTTAATACTACTAATTCCGGGAGTGTGGGGCTTGAGAACGAAACAACCCAAAGGCTTTCTGATTTGAATGTCCTGACCCAGAAGGGTGCCCAAATAGCCATAGACTTGGCTGATGTAGCCCTCAAGGATTTGGATAGCAGAAGATCCAGCCTGGGATCTGTCCAGAACCAGTTTGTCTCCACCATTGCCAATCTTTCAGTTACCCAGGTGAATTTAAAAACATCGGAATCCATCATCAGAGATGTTGATTTTGCCGATGAAGCCATGAATCTTTCCCGCTTAAAGATTATTCAACAAAGTTCTTCTTTTGCCCTTGGAAGGGCAACCGCTTCCAGCGAAAATGTGTTAAGCCTTCTCCAATAGTCTATTCTGCTCAGAATGACATTTATAGACCCAACTCTTTTTTTTGGGGTAATAATGTTTTTATGAATATCGCATTCTTTCAAAAGTTGTACTTGCCTGTGATACTGTACCAATGATATCTTAAATGAATAATCTTCACCAACAAATACGATCGAATATTCCGATTCCTGCAGGAGTGTTAATGAAAAGCATAAAAATTGTCCTGCTGTTTAGTATTATTGCATTAAGTATGCCCGGGCTGCTGGTTGCCGGAGATATCTTTATTGGAACAAATGGAGATTATCCCCCCACTGAATTTGTCGTTGAAAAATAGAAAAATGCAGCCCAAGAAATAAAAGCAGACGGAACATTTGATAAAATCGGCCGTAAATGGGTGGATTATACCCGCCAGGCATATGGATTCGATACCAAAGTTGAAAACGGTGTCTTTTATTTCTGGAAATGATGCTTATTCCGGTTTCAGTGTCAATACATGTGCCGCTGCCTTTTGAATTTGATCCCGGGAAAAATTAATCTTGCGATATTGGTTGGTGATATATAATTGGGCCTGGTCATCAAAATATTTGCTCATAAAATTTCCTGAGTTTCCCGTGGGAAGGATTCCCCAGGAACTTTGCGGGTCATTGCAATCCACAAGCCTCCTGGTGGATGGGATTGAGTAAGCTTTATAATCGTGGCTTCCTGTCTTTGATTTTATTTGATTGATTGAAGTCCGTTCACAGGGACTGGGGAAAGGTCCTATGTTAAAAATCAGGTTTAAAGGCTTTTTCCGGCCCAGGGCATGTACATATTCAACCGTATGAACAGCACCCCACTTCCAGTCGCTTGTTTGACCGCCTAATTTTTCTGATAATTCTTTTATTGCATTTTTAAACCCTGACAAGACAATATCCTGGCGGGATCTTGGAGGCGAGGATGCCCTTTTTCCTTTGATGGGGGCTTGGGGTGTTTTTAAGATCCGTTTTAAAAAACTCCAATGGTCTGCCTGATTGAGGTAGGCTTTCAGATTAGCAGAGTCAATATGCTTTTCCAAAGCCTGGTATAGAATATGGTAGGCGGTGAAATGAAAAATAGTGGCACCAACAGAATCGATTCCCATTAATCCGTCCCAGGATTCAAGGAGTCCAAGGGCTTTAGTTTCAATGGCAGAAAGGCTTGATTTTTCAGATTGGAGTATTTGCAGCATTTGTTTGGCCATATCCGGGCCAAAAGGTGTTTTGGAATCGATTTGCACTTTTTTGAGTTCTTCCAATGTCCATTTTTCTTTTTGTTCCAGCAACTCGACAATCCTGGCTGCCCGGTCAGACGGCCTGAAATATCCTTCCAGATAGGGAATCGGGCCCACGGGCTTGATGGTGGGTGAATTATTGGCAGTGACAATCATACCATTGGCCGGATTGACAAGCTGGGGGTTTTGTTCAAAAGGGAGAATTTCCAGCCAATCATCTTTTCCAGTGCTTCCATCATGTATTTTTTTGCCGCTGACGTGGGCCGGACGATTGGGCAGGCTGCCCACAGCCCACCAGGCGATATTTCCTTTATTATCGATATAGGAAATGTTGAAGCCCGGTGCGGTAAGTTTGGAAACAGCCTCTTGAAACGGTTCCAGGCTGTCGGCATTGGCCATATGATAGACAGAGTCCAAAAATGGGTTATTGCCCTGGTGATATACCCAGCACATCGCTACCGGTTGACCTTTGTAACCCTTAATAAAATCGCTGATCACAGGACCGTGGGGGGTTTTCCGGATCGTAAGGGTTTCATCCGGCATTCCCTTTACTTTAATGGTCTCGGTGAACATTTCGGCTTTTACCCATTCTCCTTTGGATTTGACAAGGGTTGGATCATCCGGATGAAATGTTTCAGCATACAAATCCATGTCATCGTTTTCAAACATGGTAATGGCCCAGGCCTTGGTCCCATTTTGGGCCAGCATTGGAAAAGGCATCAGCGGCAGATGGTACCCGTAATTTTCATATCCGGGATAGGTGACATGGGCTTCATACCAGACCCCGGGATTGGCAATTCCTATGTGTGGGTCATTTGCCATGAGCGCATGGCCGTTTTGACTGCGCGAAGGCCCCAGTACCCAGGAGTTGCTGCCGATAAACGGCGGTGAAATCCAGGCTGCATCATTCAATGCTTGCCGTAAAGATTCACCAAAACCTGTAAAAGACTGATCCGAAAACAGGACACTGTCTTTATCGCTTTTTTGGCTGTCAAGGTTTTGCTTTGTATTTAATTCCATGATGGTTACATGGTTATCCAGCCTGTAATCCGGAAATATCATATCCAAATCCGCCCGGGTGAGACTTGGTTCGAGGATGGTGTAAAGAGAGTCTCTTTTAATACCATCGGCAAAGGAATATGCTACATATCCCATTATCGAGAGGCTGTCCAGCCGGGTAAAAGGCCTGGGCTCAAACCCTAACAGTTTGTATTCCACAGGCAGCGGGCCTGTTTTGACAAAATGGTTAACCCCGGAAAGAAATGCATCCAGGTATTCAAGGGCCTTGGGGTTTATTTTTTCAGCTTCGGCCAGATAATCCTGGGCACATCTTCGAAACAAGTAAGTGCGGAACATCTTATCAACTTTTAAAAGGCTTTCCCCCAAGATCTCTGAAAGTTCGCCTCTGGCCAGGCGGCGCTGCAGTTCCATTTGAAAGAGCCGGTCCTGGGCAATGGTGAATCCCAGGGCAAAATGGGCATCTTCGCCGTTGCCGGCATTAATATGGGGTATCCCCCACTGGTCGCGGATAATTTTTGTTTCGCCGGATACATTTTCAGTTAAAACGATACCATCAAGATCCGGTAATAAACCGGAAAGATAAAACCAGGCACCGCCGCCGATCAGAAATCCGATTAAGCCGATTGTTAAAATAAAAAGAAATACTGCTTTTTTAATCTGTTTCATGTTCCCGCCGTTCATCAAAAGATTATTGCCAAACGTCAAATTACAGTATGCCTTGGAAGCCCTTTTCTTTTATTGAACATTGTTTTCAATCTGTAAACCTAAAATATCTGTTTTCACAACAATTCATTAAATTCTAAAACGGTATCAATAAAAAGTATTATTTCAAAAATAATTGGGCCATTCAGGCAAGATGATTGTTATTGTATTGGTTTTGTATTATTATTAACTAAATTCTGATTTCACACATAAAATTTTTTAATGATATAAAGATCGTAAAGTGTCTGTTAAACATGGTGTGCATCCTTTACGAAATTCGGAGAAAGATATGAAAAGCAGTCTCATTGTCATCTCTTTTATACTCATAACAGCAGTCAGTTCGGTTGCTGATAATAATGAGATAAAAGTGCGGGTCACAGACTATGTTCCCCAATATTACCAGGATGAAAATGGTGAATGGAAGGGTATGGGAGTTGAACTGGCCCAGGTGCTGATCCATGAAGCCGGTTGTAAACCGGTGTTTCTAAAACTTCCATGGAAGCGGGCTTTAAGGCAGATGGCCATCGGTGAAGTGGATATGATGCTCAATCTTTCCATAACTGAGGAACGCAAAAATTATATGCATTTTGTAGGTCCCCAGCGGGATGAATCCATGGTTCTGATTGTAAAAAAAGGTATATGTTTTCTAATTGATTCCTTTGAAGATTTTAAACAAATGCCGAAAAGAGTTGCCATTGAAAATGGTGGTTACTATGGAGAAGCATTTAAAGAGAAATATGAAACCGACCCTGCCTTTGCCGATAAAATTTCAATTGTTGTTCATACCCAACAATATATAAAAATGCTCACGGCGGGCCGGATTACCGCCTTTATCGGGGATCGGTACAACATGGCCTATAAAATTAAAACCCAGCCATCGTATAAAGATTGCAAAATTCTACCTTTTATTGTGAACCAGGATTTTGTCTATTTTGGTTTAAGCAAGAAATCGGTTTCCAAAGAAAAGCTGGAAAGAATACAAAAAGCCTATGAAAGGGCCAAGGCCAAAGGAAAATTTGAAGAGATTTTGAAACAATACCAATAATATGTCTATAAAAAAAAGGAA